>NZ_JBBIRC010000042.1:0-12213 GCF_037442045.1 Ferroplasma sp.
AGAATTATTCCAGTAAATATATGAAGTATTAAAACGTAAGAAGTTAGAGGATTTTCTATCTGAGATAGATAAAAACCACCCATAATTTGAATAAATGCAAATGCCGAAGTTGTCCATAAAATACCTTCAATTTTGTTCAAAATAAGTCACTTTAAAACTATAATTTAAATTAAAATAAATACATTGTTAAATTGATTATTTTATAATACTTTATTTAACTGATTGAATAATACCATGGAGTTACAGAATTTGCATCTAAATAGCTTCCAAATATTCCACTCTCATATGTTCCATGAACAAGGACAAAAGCGTGTATTGATGCTGTTCCATTATATTCTACTGTAATAGTTTTACCGTTGTCTTCGAGTGTAAAGGCAGAAAAGCCATTATAAGTTATATCACTAGTTATTCTTCCAGAAATATAATACGAATTATTATCTTTCATGGCAGACGGGCTTGTGTTTAAAATTGTTGGAACAAGACCGTATAACAGCAAAGCTACTACAATTACTATTATTAATGCAATTATTCCTCGATGTTTAATTTTTCTTTTTGCCATTTGTGTTCCTGCATAAACCTAAAATGTTATATTTAAACTTGTTGTCAACAATAAAAATAATAGTTTACAATTATTTTATATTAACCTTAACTCACTGACACCTGGAAGCAAATCCCTTTTATGCATAATGTCATAAAAGAATTCAAGCCCAGATTTTACAGCGTCCAGTGAAACATTGTATTCTTTAACATCTGCGCCTATTGTGCCCTTAATGACTTCAGGGCTAATATCGGAATTCTGAACCTCTCGCATGATTTTTACATCAACTGGAAGTATTTCCTCCATGTGTGTTTCTGCATATTTCTTGCTTTTATTGTACAGTTCCTTAAATTTTATTGCATAATCCTCTCCAATTTCTGAATTTATAACAACTGTGCCCATTGGCATTGGCTTATTGCCAGATAATTCTTTCCACATGTCCCACATGCTGGCAAGCCTGAACGGCTCAACACCCATTTTTTTCAGATCATACATCGCTTTCAGTTCATGCACTGCAACCATGACACCTCCATCATTTACCATTGAATTGACTTCATCAAGCACCCTGTGGACAACTACAAGTTTTTTATATTTGCCTATAAGCAATTTATATAAATTGAATGCGGTGGTATTTAAACCGTGAACAATAATTTTAGAATTCTTTATTTCATCCATGTCCATATTTTTCATTGCAAGGATTGGCATGCCTGTAATGCCATCAACAGCAGATGCAACAGCACTTGATAAAATAAAGTAATCTTTCTGTATATATGGATAAAGTGCTGCAGAAGGGACCGAAATATCAACATCCTTTTTGACTATCTTATCATTTACTTCCTGTACAGTTGGAATATATTCAAATTCCAGATTAAAGTCGTCACTTTTTATCTTTTTTTCTATTAGAGGAATAAATGGGTATAGATCGCCTGAATCGGCCAATGCTCCAATTTTTAATGTTTTCATGGTTAGATTATTCGTGAATAATATTAAAACATTTCAATTATTATAGAAGAGATCGATAATTATATACTGGATTGAAAAAGAATTTACACATTATTTTTATATTAAAATGGCTTATATTATTATGGTAAAAATAGCACTGACACAGTTGAAGCCTGTAGCCGATAAGGATGTCAGCCTTAGAAATATAGAATATTATGCAGGCATAGCAGCGTCTAATTCTGCAGATTTAATTGTTTTCCCTGAATATTATATGTTTTATTCACAGTATAAAGAAGCAATAATTAAAAATTCAGAGCCACTGAATGGCGATTATGTAAAAAAATTAAGAGAGATCTCGAGCTCTAAAAAAATTGGAATAATAACAGGCATAAACGAATTATATGACCATAATTATTATGATACTGCAGTATTTGTAAACGATGGTGAACTTCAGAATTATTACAGAAAAACACATTTATACGATGCTTTTGGCTATAAAGAATCGGATATCTATACATACGGCAATGGTCCATTTAAAGTTTCCAAAATAGGAAATATTAATTTTGGAATGCTAATATGTTATGATATTCGTTTTCCCGAGATATTTCGCAATTATTCTTTAAATGATGCTGATATGATAATATTAATATCTGCATGGTTTTCAGGCCCAATGAAGGAGGAGCAGTGGCTATCTATGGTTTCAACACGTGCACTTGAAAATACGGTATATCTGGCAACATCCAATATGATCGGTGGTGGATTCACGGGAATAACAACATTTACTGATCCAATAGGTGCCATAATAAGCAGGTCAGCAGAAGAAGAAGATATAATATATGTTAATACCAGTTTGGATAGAATTGCTGCCGTAAGGAAAAAAATGCCGGTGCTTAAACAAAGAAGGCCAGAACTTTACAGGCTTTGATATGAGATATATTATAATCAGAAGAGAAATATCAAAATACCTTATCACAAAAATATCATGCGATCATATGTTCAATAAAATTGAAATTCTGGAGGATAATGATATTGTTATAGATTTTCTCCTTGTTTATTATGTAAGCAATGAATTCATTGATGCGTATATTGCAAATAAAGCGATCAGCACGAAAAATATAATAGAGAGAAATCTGCCTTATAACATAAAAAAAATTCTGGAGAATTAATCATTTTATTTTAATTCCGGTACTGAAACCACATTTTGTGCAATTCCCATTTTTGTCAAGCCCGATTATTTTTGAATCAAATATTTTCCGGGATATCAATAAATTTCCGCAATTTGGGCAATATGTATTTTCATAGGATTCTTCCTGGACATTTCCCAGATATACATATTTCATGCCCATGCTCCTTGCCAGGTCATAGTGATTTTTAAGTGTTTCAAATGGAGTAGATGGAATATTCAATTTATAATCTGGATGATACCTTAAAAAGCTTACAGGAATATACTCACCGGCAATGTCCCTTATTTTTTCTACCATAATAGCTGCAGCTTCAAGATTATCACCGATTTCCGGTATTACCAGATCCGTAATTTCAGTGTGTATTCCATAATCAATAGCATTTTTAATGGTTCTGTAAATCAAATTTGCTGACATGACTGATATGTATTTATTGTAGAATTTTTCTTCTCCATTTCCCTTAAAATCAATTGTCATTGCATCAAGAAATTCAGAAGCCATTTCCATTGATTCCGGGGTTTCATAGCCATTTGTTACAAATATGTTAAATAAACCATATTTATGGGCCAGAACACCAACATCCCTGGCAAATTCCATAAATATTGTTGGTTCATTATATGTAAATGCTATGCCATCTACCTTATTTTTCCTTGCCATCTTTATTATAGCTTCGGGAGTTGTGTAACTTCCTGTTACTTCCTTTCTCTGGCTCATATCAAAATTCTGGCAGTATTTGCATGCAAAATTGCATCCTGCAGTCCCAAATGAGAGAATTCTTGTTCCTGGAAACATGTGCAGAACCGGTTTCTTTTCTATTGGATCAATATTAAATGCATATGGAAAATTGTATACATCTAGATTTAACACACCATTTGCAGCAGTTCTTACCCCACAAAAGCCTGTCTGGCCATTACTTAATAAGCAGTATCTTGCACACGCTGTGCACCTTATTTTATTGCCCTTTATTTCAAAAAGAGAAGCCTGCACTGTAACATATTACATTTAAATTACTTATATATTGTTAATCTTAACATTTTCATTTATATGCAACCATAGCAGAATAACCCACAACTCTTCCCTTATCACTGCTATAATCTCCAGAATTGCTGTGGTTCAACAGTGCAATTTTCCCCTTTTGCTGCTTTGTTACTGCCATAAGAGTTGCAATAGCGCCATAACCGCATGCTGTTAGTTTATATTTTTTGATATCGTCATAATAATTTAAAATTTTCATTTCAATAATATCATTTATTAAAATTTGGTCCAGTTCATTGTTTTTATCATATGAATTATAATGGTTAAGATCAGAACTTATAATAATAAATGGTTTTTCCGCCAGTGTCTCTATAGTTTCTGCTATATTCCTTGCCACAGCAGCGCTCTGGTTCCCGAGAATTAATGGCGTGAACGAGAAATTATCCCCAAATATATATTGGAGAAATGGCAACTGAACTTCTATTGAATGCTCTACTGTATGTGCCTCTTTATCATCCCTTATTATATCTGATTTTAACAGTAACTTTTCTGCCAATTCAGAATTTATGCGTGCATATCCTAAAGGAGTATTCCAGTATCCATTGCTGTAAGTAGCAGGATATGAAGGAAAACCATAATGATTTGGGCCAATTATTAAAAATGTATTTTTCTTATTCTTTTTAATGATGCTGTATGCATATGCAGCTGTATGGCCTGAATATTTATATCCTGCATGAGGAACTATAACACCGATGAGCTTTTTGTATTCTAATTCAGGTGTATTTATAGCCATGTAGCTTTTTATATCATCTTTTAAAGTTTCATTATCATCAGGGTAAAACGCCCCTGCAACATACGGACTTCTGGTGTTATCCATATTTAAGTATTACTATGATTTATATAAAGTTTATATAAAAGTTTAAATCTAAATTATAATTATATAAAAATATGGCTATACACGATAAATTTATGGACCAATTAACTGAATCGGATGGAAAAATTTTAATTAACATGGCAAGAAATAGCATAAATGGATATAAAACTACAGATCAGGAAATTCCGGAAAAACTTAAAACAAAAAGAGGTGCATTTGTAACAATAAATGAGCATAATTCACTGCGTGGATGCATTGGTTATTTAAGGCCTGTTATGCCTTTAAATGTGGCAGTTGAAAAGGCAGCGTGGAATGCAGCATTTAGAGACCCGAGATTTGAACCTTTAAAAAAGGGAGAATATGCAGAAATAACCGTAGAAGTTACTGTTATAGGAGAACTATTAAAAGCAAAATATGAAGAACTAATAAATGAAAAACCTGGAAAATATGGAATATATTTAGAAAATGGGATTTATTCAGGAACATTATTGCCGCAGGTTGCACTTGAATACAATATGAATATGAAAGAATTTATTCAGGAAACCTGCAAGAAAGCTGGCATGGAAAAGGATTGCTATAAAAATTCAGAAATTTATGCATATGAAGCAAGAGTTTTCAGTGAAAAACACAAAGATTGAAGATATTGCATGGTATAAAATAATTATTAAAAGAATTATAAATATTATATTTTTGATAAATATTAAACAAAATTAATTTTTTCAGAATATACGTGGTCTGCTAGCTTTTTTAATTCTTCATTTCCATAGAAGATAGATTTCATTACAATTGCATCACGATAGAATTTTTCTACGCCGAAATCCTGGAAATAGCCATATCCCCCATGGGTATTAACTGAATATCTTGCGATTTCTACCATTGCTTCCATTGCTACATTGAAAGTATAATATGGATCTACATTACTGTAAAGGGCATTTCTCAAAACCGATTCTGTGGCCCTAAATCTGGAAAGCCTGAAAGAAATTGGCTCAAAATCCTTAAGATAATTCCCGAACGCTTTTCGAACCGAAGTGTAATCTATGGCCTTTTTAAGTGCTTCGGAGATCATTCCAAGAGCAATTGCATTAACTGCTCCATATGCCTTTTCCATAATTTCAGATCTTCTATTGTTTCTATCCAGAAGCTTGGCACTGTGGCTTAATTCAACATCGCCGAATTGTATGCCGCGGAAACCCATGAAATCCCTAACATTCGTTTTGAATGGTTCATTTACGATTGATGTGTTTCCATTGAACAATACAATTTTGTCTGCATTTAGACCGAGAATATTTTTTAATGTTCCTGACAATTTTCCTGCATTTTCTTTTAACTCTGATGAATTATTGATAAAATCAACAGCCACATTCAATTTTCCTGAGGCGGCAGCTTCCAGTGAATACTCTTCAGAAGTTCCCTCTACAGAAGGATAATATAATGAATTCAAAACAAAGATTTTCATTGCAACAGAAGGAGAATATCTTGCAGTTTCTTCCAGAATAATTTGATATGATGTATTATCCAGTTCAGACCCTGAATATTTTCCAGGGATTACTGCACCAAGAAAACCCTGAGATGCCAGAAGTTCCGTTATTTTCACTGTGATTCCAGTGGATTCAATTTTCTTTTCATCCAGTTCTTTTTCGCAGAACTCATCTATAGTTTGCTTTAAGATTTGATTTTCCTCTTTCATATTTATTCACCTTTAAGTATATATCTTGCAATGACAAGCTTCTCTATTTCGCTTGTTCCTTCCCAGATCTCCATAATCTTGGCATTCCTGAATATTCTCTGAACATTTTCATATAACGATTTATTGCCCAAAATTTCCATTGCGGATTCTGCAGCATATACTGCAGTTTCGCTCCCGTATGCCTTTGCCATGCTTGTGAGCTCTGGACGTGGCTTGAATTCGAACAGGTATGATGCTGCATTATATGTCATTTGCCTGGTAGCTTCTATTCTTGTTCCAACATCTGATAACCTGAATAAAGACTCCTCATCCTTTACATTATTATCTTTCATGTATTCTTTAATTTTATCAAATGCCCCTCTTGCAATTCCAAGGGATTGGGCTGCAACATAAATTCTACTAATATTAAAGAACATCATTATATAATAAAAGCCCTTGCCCTCCTCACCAATAAGATCATCTTCACTTAATTCTATATTATTGAACTGCAATTCTGCGGTATTTGTTGGCCTGACTCCGAGTTTGTCCACAAGCTTATTTGCCTTAAATCCATTTAATTTTGTATTTACCAGAAATGTGCTCAATCCGTGGTGTGGATTGGAATCCTCTGAAGTCCTTGCAAGCACGACGAGATAATCTGCTATTGCACCATTTGTTATGAACATTTTAGATCCGTTTAATATATATTTATTGCCATTTTTCTTAGCAGTTGTCTTTAAGCCGGCAACATCGCTTCCTCCTGAAGGCTCTGTTACAGCGAGACCGAGAATATATTTTCCTTTATAAACGTCCTGAAGAACATCTTTTTGTTTATCATTTCCAAAAAGCATTATAACTTCGCTTCCGAAATACGGTGTTGTAACTGCTATGCCAAGGCCAGCGTCCACTCTACATAATTCTTCTATGGCTATCATTACCTTTGCAGGATTTTGCATATCAATTAGCCCTAAAGATAATGACTTTTTCCTTAAATCCTCCGGGTATTCTTCCTTTCTGTCATATTCTGCAGCCACATTGTCTGTAAATTCTTTAAGGGCAAATTCTCTTATTTTATTTCTGTATTCATCATATTCTTCAAACATTTAAACACGCTCCAGTAGCATTGAATATCCCTGGCCACCGCCGACACATAATGTTGCGATCCCAAGATTTCCTTTTTTATTTTCCAGTGTTCTTGCAAGTGTTCCGGCAATCCTTGCTCCAGTGGCTCCAAGTGGATGACCTATGGATAGCCCACCGCCATGTATATTGACTTTATTTAAATCAAGATTGAAGGCATGAACTGCGTTCAATACAACAACGGCAAATGCTTCATTAATTTCCCAGTAATCTATATCTTCTGGCTTTAAGTTATTTCTTTTTAATACTTTTTCCGTTGCAGGCACCGGCCCTTCTCCCATTATAGTCGGATCGACACCGGCAGCGGCAAAATCAACAATTTTTGCCATTGGCTTTAATCCATATTCCTTTACTTTTTGGCCGGACATAAGCATTACAAGTGATGCACCATCGTTTAATGAAGATGAGTTTGCTGCTGTGATTATTCCATCTTCGCTGTATGCAGGCTTCAATGATTTTATCTGTTCCAGTGTGGTATCCCTTCTTATTCCAAGGTCTGTGGTTATTGTTTTTCCATTTACTGTTACAGGCATTATTTCATCTTTCATAAAGCCGTCATCGTAGGCTTTTGCAGCTCTTTGATGGGAATTGTATGAATATTCATCCATTTCATCCCTGGAAATTTTTCTTAATTTTGCGAGCTTTTCTGCAGTCAATCCCATATTATATGATACATTCATATTGAATTTGGCATACTTTGGATTAACCATTAATTCCATATTTGGCCTTATAAATGGATTGTCGATTCCAAGAGGCACATGTGTCATATGCTCCATTCCTCCTGCAAGTATTATCCCTGCCTTTCCAGCCATGATTTCCAGTGCCCCTATTCCAGTTGCATTTAAGGATGATGAACATGCCCTGTCAAGTGACATTGCTGGCACTGACACTGGCAAATCAGCTAAAAGTACGGGATGCCTGCCACCATATGTCCAGTTTTCTCCAGCCTGGAATGCACAACCAGTAATTACATCTTCTATCTCTGCTGCATTAATTCCTGTCTTTTTTACTGATTCCTTAATCAGTTCAGAAAGCATTTTATCCATTCTTAAATCGTTATATACATCTTTTTCCGGATCCCTCGGGCGGGCTCTAGAAAATGGTATTCTTTTATAATCAACTATATATGTGTCTTCCATTATAATTCACTCCAATTTCTTTCTCAATACTACTTTATTTATTTTTCCTGTTCCGGTCTTTTCAAATTCATCTACAAAGATATAGTCATCAGGAAGCCAGAACTTTGCTATTCTTCCAGTATCAACAAATTCCTGCATTTTTTTAACTATATCTTCCTTTTTTGCTGTCCCTTTAATGAAAGCAACAGGCCTTTCGCCCCATTTCTCATCGTTCTTTTTTGTTACAGCCACTTCACCAACACCGGGAACCGTGCTTATAAGGTCTTCAAGAACCATCGATGGTATAAATTCTCCGCCGGATTTAACGGCATCGCTTTCCCTATCAACTATTTTTATATAGCCATATTCATCCATGGTGGCAAGGTCTCCAGTGTGGAGCCAGCCGTCAACCCATAACTTCTTTGTTTTTTCAGGTTCTTTCAAATATCCTTCGGTGAGCCATGGAGCCTGAACTGTAATTTCGCCTATCTCCTTATTATCCCTTATAACATCCTTTCCGTTGTAAACCACGCGAAGATTGACCAGTGAAATCGGTATTCCTGTCTTTCTGCGATATTCCTGTTTTTTCTCTTCACTGAATTTCATCACATCATTGTTGTAGGTCGCAAGAGTAAGTATTGGCCCGGTTTCTGACATTCCGTATCCGGTCACAACGCTCATTCCTAGCGATTCTGCTGTAGTTGCAAGCCCTTCATTTAGTGCTGCACCCCCTATTACTGTTTTTAATTTCAGCTTTCCAAGGATTTCAGGCCCTCTTTTTGCCTGAAGAAGAAGGTAGAGTATGGATGGCACCATTGCAGAGTTTGTAACTTTCTCTTTTTCCATAGTTTCAAGAATTCTATCCCATTCATATTTTCCGGGCAATATATATTTTATCCCCTTCATTATGCTGAAATAAGGGACTCCCCATGCATGTACATGAAACATTGGAACAAGAGGGAGCATAACAGATGTTCTTTTCAGTGCTATAGGTTCATCAGAAAGTGCACCAGCTGTGGCAAGGCTGTGAAGGACAAGCTGTTTATGCGTGTAATAAACTCCCTTTGGGATTCCTGTTGTTCCGGATGTATAAAATAGTGTTGCCAGATCATTCTCATCCGGGGAAAACGCCGTATATTCTTCATTTTTTAAAAGATCATCTGCAAAATATACATTATTCATTCCATAATCCTTATGCCCATTTTCAGAATAAACAATAAAACCTTTTATGAATTCAAACATATCTTTATACTGCATCAGCAGTGGCATAAAATCTGCGTTTGTAACTATATATGTATCATCAGAATTTTTTATTGTATAGTAAAGAATCTCCGGTGGGTATCTTATATTTACCATGTGTATAACTGCACCTATCATCGGAATTGAATAATAACAGTACATGTAATTAATTGTGTCATAGTCAAGAACTGCAATTCTATCTCCGGGCTTGACGCCTATTTTGGTTAAATTAGCAGCAAAATTTTTTGCATTTTTATAGAATGATTTATAAGTAAGCTGCAAATCCTTGTAAATAATTTTCTGATCACCGTTAGACCTGACAGCGCTATCAAGAAGGTTGTTTATAGTTAACTCATAATTCGACATAACTATTGATAAGCTATTGATTTATAATCTTTATCATTATTACATTAACATTGTTTTTAACATAGCATGCGTGTTCAAATACTGTTTATATTTAATAAGAAAGCACCCCTATTAAGATATATTATGCTATTCTCTTAATATTTAATTCAGATTTCTGCCTATAACTTCTGAAGCAAAAAGGCTTTAAAGCCTAAAAATATATATCGCCATGATTAAACAGGTAGCAGTAGTAGGCGCAGGGGTAATGGGCCACAGCATAGCAGAGGTTTTCGCATTAAACGGCTATAAAGTAAATCTGGAAGATTTTTATCCAGAAGTCATTGAAAAAGCAAAAATTGGAATTAATAATAGCCTGGACAAACTCATTGCATCAAAAAAACTTGATGATGCAGGAAAGAAAGCTGCCATTGAAAATATAAAGTTTTTCAATAATATAGAGGAAGCGGTGAAAAATGCAGATTTATCCATAGAAGTTGTTCCTGAAATTTATGAAATAAAGGTAAAAGTACTGAAAGAGATTGCAGAGCATACAGATAAAATAATTGCTTCAAATACTTCAAATATAAGAATTACAGAAATGGCAGAGGAAATTAAAAAACCTGAAAGGCTTGTAGGCATGCATTTTTTCAATCCACCTATTTTGATGAAGCTGGTTGAGGTAATAAAAGGGGATAAAACATCAATGAATTATATTGATGAGATCTATGACCTTTCCGTGAAGCTGGGGAAAAAACCGATTAAAATTTTAAAGGATGAAGCAGGTTTTGTTGTAAACAGGATATCGGCACCGGAAATGCTGCTGCTCTGCAATGCTTATGAGAATAAGATAGCAAAGCCGGAAGCAATTGATAAATACTTTAAATCACAGGGGTTGCCAATGGGGCCATACCAGCTGTTTGATTATGTTGGCATAGATACCGTTGTTGATTCCCTTAAATATTATGGAAAAGAGTTATCACCTGATTATGGAAAATGCCATGCCTTTGATTCTCTTATGGGATCCAAAAAACTGGGTTTAAAGACTGGAGAGGGCATATATAAATGGGAAAATGGAAAGGCAATAATACCTGAATCAGAAGAAAGCGATAAAATAAATTTAATGGATATATTTGCTCTTGAGATCAATGAAGCTACAAAACTTATAGAAGATGGCGTTGCAGTTTCTGCCGATATTGAAACAGGAGTGAAATACGGGCTGAACAGGCCTTTTGGGCCAATAACAGTTGCAAATGGATTGACCAATGATGAAGTTTTAGAAACACTGAACAAACTCTATGAACAGTATAAAATTGATGTTTTTAAGCCTTCGAAGACAATAGAAGCGCATAAAATGAAAGAGGCCTTTAACAAAAAGGTTGTTGAAGAAAAGAAGGAAGAAAAATCAGAAATCCTGGATTATAAGATAGAAGGAAAAGTGGGAATCATAACATTAATGAACGGAAAAAACAATTTAATGAGCTTTGAATTGCTTAAGGCACTGGATAAGCAGCTGAACATTATTGAAGAAGCAAACAATGTAAATGTGGTAATAATAAAAGGCAATGAAAGAGCTTTCTCTGCAGGTGCTGATTTATCGCAGTTTATCAGCAATCCGTTTATGTTCATGAAAATATCAAATACCGGTGAAACCATATTTGACAGAATCACAAAAATGAATAAAATTTTCATTGCCCAGCTTAAAGGATATGTGCTTGGAGGCGGTTTTGAACTGGCACTTGCCTGCGATATAAGAACATCGCTTCCAGACTCTGTTATAGGATTCCCTGAGGCAGGGCTCGGGCTCATACCGGGATATGGAGGCAGCCAGAGATTGCCAAATCTTATAGGAATTTCCAGGGCTATGGACATGATATTGACATGCGACAGAATTAGCGGCCAGAAAGCTTATGAATACGGTATCATTACAAGGTTATTTTCTGAAAAGATAGAAGAAAACACAATGGAACTGGCAAAAAGCCTTTCTGAGAAAATCTCACCTGCATCGGTTTATGTGGCAAAGCGCCTGATATATAATACAGCAACAATAAACCTTGATGAAGAGGCTTTATCCATGGGCATGTTATATGCCGGAAACGACCTTAAAGAAGGCGTCAAAGCTTTTCTTGAAAAGAGGAAACCAGACTATAAAGGAAATTAGGTCTCATGAAAAGCTTTATTCAACCGCAGACATATAA
>NZ_JBBIRC010000043.1:0-12107 GCF_037442045.1 Ferroplasma sp.
AAAAATTAATTCAATTAATTTTTATATTTTCTATATCGTTTATAATTTTTGCACCGGAATATGATGATATCATATCGTTGTAGGTAGGTAAAAATTTATTGTCGCTTTTATCTATTATATACATTTTTGAGACATACTTTATTTTATTTGAAATCTCTTTTATATTATCAGCTGGATTTCCAGGAAAAACATTTCCCCTTCCATCAGTTATAAGCAATGATATTGTTTTAAGCTTCTCATAAGAAGACAGTTTATAAATCTCACTCAGAGCATCATAAAGTGGTGTTTTTCCTTCACTGTGGATATTTTCTATATAATTTTTTAAGGCCGTAAAATTCCTTGAAAAATTCATTAAAAGTTCTGAACCGTTTCCAGAAAATTTAATAAGTGCCACCCTGCTTCTCATAATATATAATTTTTTCAGCAGCATACTGGAAAAGTTTCTGGCAATTTCTATTCTTGAGTTAAAATTCATTGAACGGCTTGAATCTACTGCAATTATAACTGGCACCGATCCTTTTGAATAGTAATCCTTCATAATTACGGTGCGGCCATTTATTGCTTTATAGCCGGAAGTCCATGTATTGAGAAGGGATGATCTCATATCCATAAAAGTTCCTGATTTTTTGCCTTTATGGAGATACTGTTTCGAAATTCCTGATCTCCCTGATTTCTTTGTTTCAATTTTTGTTGATGGTTTTATTTCAAGATTGCGTATTTCATTTTTTTCCGGTTTCTGATGTTCCTTATTTCCTTTGCTTTCATTACCGGTGTCTTTTTTTTCTGGAGTATTCTGTTTTGGAGCTTTCTGTTCATTTTCTTTGCCATTTTTAGAATTGTTATCTTTATCATTTTCCGGTTTATTATAATTATAATCCGGTTTTTTCCTGCCTTTTTCCCTTATTCTATGATTGATAGCAAATTCCAGCGCCTTTTTAAGGTCGTCTTCGTTGACATCTGTTCTGCCATCATAAGCAGCTATTGCCTTTGCAGCCTTCACTGCACTGAGCATTGCTCTATTGCTCAAAGAATTTTTAATTACTGTATCGGCTATAAAAAGCATATAGTTTCTTTTAATCCTTACATCTGGCAGGATTTTCCTTGCTGCTGCAATTCTTAAAATGATTTCATCATCCTCTTTACTGAATTTTTTAATGAATTTTTCTTTATTGGCATCAAATTCTTCTACTCTATCAGCAATTTCCAGTAGTTTGTCTGGAGATTCAGGCATTTTCCCTTCTGCTGATATGCCAAAGCGATCCAGAAGCTGTGGCCTTAACTCCCCTTCTTCAGGATTCATTGTTCCGACTAGTATAAATTCAGCAGGATGAATATAGGATACGCCCTCACGCTCAACAATATTAATCCCTGAAGCTGCTGAGTCAAGAATTGAGTCTACTATAGAATCATCGAGAAGGTTTACTTCATCTATGTATAAAATTCCCCTGTTGGCTTCTCCAATTAAGCCTTCCCGCAAAACAGATTCGCCCTTTATTGCATGTGATATGTCAAGTGAACCTACAACACGATCAAGAGTGGCGCTATTTGGCAGATTGATTATCTGTATTTTCATTTGCTCAATTTCAAGTATGCCATGCTTCTGCTTTTCAAGGCATTCATCACATAGATTTCCATCAGGATTGCAATGAAATCTGCACCCATTTACCGCTTTTACTTCGGGCAATACAGAAGCAAGGGATCTTACCAATGTTGATTTTGCTATGCCCTTGGGCCCTGTTATTAACAGCCCGCCAATGCTGGGGTCTATAGCATTAATGATAAGCCCGAGTTTTATATTGTCATTATCCACTATTGCCGAAAATGGAAATGCATAAACTCTCATTCGTTCTCTCCCTCTATTTCCATGTACTCTTCCTCAAGTTTCTCTTTCATTTCATCACTGGCATTCCATATATTTCTTTTATACGCTTCTATCATCCTTGCTGTAATTTCTGATAATGCCCATGGATTTTCCTTTTTAAACCATTCCTTCATTTCTTTATCAAGGATGAATTTTTCAGCTATATTATTGAAAATATTGTCATTTACCATTTTTGTTGTTGCACCCCAGCCATAGAGATGCTCTATTTTTTTAAGCATTTCTGTAGCACCTCTATATCCAAAGTTTTTTTGGGCGTTAATCCAGTTTTCATTCAGGAGTTTTCCAATGGCAGTGCGCTCTATTTCTTCCTTCATTGTCCTTACCTGTGGCCTGTTTGGATTGAAAGTGTCCTCGAACATTAATGATGGCTTTGATCCGCTTTTCTTTGCCATGAGATAAAAACCACCAGCATATGAATAATTGCATGAATCGTCGTTTATGTCTATTTCATCGATTTCCCTTTTATGTATAATTGTTTCTATATCCTTTGAAATTGATAGAAGTTCGTCTTTAGAATCCCTGCCGAAGTTGTTTTTGCCATAAGAATATCCCATCCACTCTGTAAATACATCTGCAAGGTCATTTTCATTTTCCCATTTTGATGATTCTATAGCATTGCTGACACCTGATCCATATGATCCTGGCTTGGATGAGAAAATTCTGTCAAGATGCCCATATTTCTTATGGTGCTTTACTATATAATTAACATCAGCGCTCTCGTTCAATTCGGATACTTTTTTAATTGCCATGTCTATCAATTCAATTATATTGAAAAGATTATCTCTTACTATGCCGCTGGATTCAACAACAACATCTATTCTTGGCCTCTTTAAAATATCCATTGGTATTGGCATTACATCTTTTACTTTCTTTGTCCCTTCCTGCCAGATGGGCTCAACTCCAATAGTATAAAGTATCTGTGATATTAATTCACCATCAGATCTGTATGCATCAGTAGACCATAATACAAAACCAATAGTTTCAGGAAATTTATTATTTTTTTTGTATTCGTTTTCTATGAGCTTGTTTGCAAGGATAACTCCTACCTGCCATGCTGAATGGCTTGGTATTTTGAAAGGGTCAACAGCATAAAAATTCCTTCCAGATGGCAAAACATCGTACCTTCCCCTTGTAAGTGAACCAGAAACTCCTGGTTCGATAAATTCACCATTAAGTGCTTTCAACAGGTTATTTTTTTCATTTTCCGGAGAAAGCATTAATTTTTCAATTATTCCAGTTTCAAGGCCTGGCAACTCATTTCCACTGGTGACATGAGCCATTATTCTTTTACCAGCCTCTTCCTTTCCCAGTTTTTTTACAAGGGAATCATCGAAGCGTGTGGCAGTTGTAACATAATCCTTAATGTCGTTTTTATCCAGGTCCTTTCCATATACATATAATCCCTTTGTAACAATGGAATCCTTGAAGAGATTCAATCTGTGCTCGATCTCGTGCGTTGCTTTGTGTGCATCGTTGAAATCGATTGATAAACCTATTTTGGCTGCAATTTTTTGAATTTTATCAATTATCATTGCTTCCCTTGGCTTATTCTCTGCTTTTTCAGTTTCTTCATAATCATCTATGAGGTCTTCAAGTTTCTTTATATCTTCAGGAACATCATCATATTCTGTAGGTGGAGTTATGTAATCTAGAAGCACTGCATAGCTCCTTCTTTTTGCAATTATCCCTTCTCCAGGAACGTTTGTTGAATATAAGTATAAATTGGGCATGGTGCCTATTGATATTTCAGGGAAATCTGATGGTGAAAGACCAAGTCCTTTTCCTGGCGTAAATTCAAGCGTTCCATGTGTGCCCACATGTATTATTGCATCTGCATGAAAAATATCCTGAATCCATTTATAGAAAGCAAGCCAGTAATGTGTAATCGGAGTTAAAGAATCATGTATTGTCCTTATGCTGTTTTCATTATCTAAAAAGGTAATTCTCTTTGGCTGTATTCCAATAAAGATATTCCCTGACTTTATTCCTGGTATGTAAATGGTTCCATTAAGAAGCATATAGTCCCTTTCTTTATTCAATTCACCCCATTGATTTCTAATCATCTTTCTGGAATCTTCTGGCAATTCATTATAAAACTCTTCATATTCATCAACAGGCATGCCGTATACAGATCCCCCTTTTTTAATTATATCTTCTACTGGAGTCCATTTTCCCTCTGGAATTGCTTTTTTCTCCATTATTGTTTTTATAAGTGATTCTCCGCTTTCAGGCACATAATCAATATTGTATCCATTTTCCTTTAACAGCTTCATAATGTTGGATACAGAATTCAATGTGTCAAGGCCTGTGGCTGTGCCTATATTTGCTTCAAGGTCTTTAAACGATGATCCTGAGTGCAGAATTATAGCTATCTTCTTATCAGAATTTTTGGAATATTTCAAATTGAGCCATTTTTCTATCCTGTTTGCCATATAGTCGCATTGCTTTGCAACCGGGACAAGTTCCCTGTAAACTGTTCCATGGCCATGGATTTTCTTTATTAACCCAACAAGCACGGGTTCTATTGTTCCATCCATTTCAGGCAACATGGCACTCATAATTGTAGATACAACGTCCAGGCCAGAGGAATCAAGCCACTCATTCTCTTCCTTGTAATAATATATTAATCCCTGAAAAACAGGAACTCCGAGGTTCATAAGCGTACTTTTGTCTTCCTGCTTTATTAAAGAAAATGATAGAAGATTAATGACCGCATCCACCGATTTTTTTCCATTTTCATAAAAATAGGAATTTATGCAATCCTCAGCACTCATTATGCCCCTTGATCTATCTCCAAAACCGTTAGTAAACACAGGTATAGCGGAAATATTCTGGACATTAAGCCTGTCTATTATGTAATTGACAATTTTTGTATCATTGTCAACCCATGCTGTTCTATAAAACAGAATCCCGACTTTTCTTGCAAATCCTCTATTCCCATAGTTATAAATACCAGAAAATGGCAGTTTAACCGGCTCTTCATAATTGCATGGCCGGAATATATTCTCAATGAATAAAATCAGATTTTTTATGTTTTCATAGCCACCGTAGAAATAGTAATTTGAAACCTTTTCCTCTATAAATTTGCTGACTGTTGAATAATTGCTCAGAATTGGATCTATTGCTATGACATTTTTTTTGCCTTTTATGACATTTTCTATATCTTCCAGAATATTGCTGTAAATGTTTTCTCCGGAAAAATGATGTATGAAAACCGCATCGGCATCCTTCATAAATTCTATAAATTCATGGTCTACTGGATCGAGCCGCGGATATTTGATTTTAATTTCATTGCCGGTTTCGTCACCAGCCCGCAGAAATGATTGTATAACAGAACCGTTCCATCCGATAAGTATGGCAAACTTCATAAAAGTAAAGTTAATTTGATTATATAAGTATTCCCAGGACTTCCTATCACTATGTTTTAATTGTTGCCTGAAGGATCATAGAAAGCTCATATGTTTTCTCTTATTCATATTTGCATAATGACGAAAAGCGTTATATATAATAAATTATAGAAAATAAGATTTAAATATACATAAATAATTAAGGATAGGAATGACGTCTCCATAATGCAGTGCGCTGATGACGCCTACGGTGATTCATATGTTAATCATGGTTCTGGAGACGTTATCGCAGTATCTATTCGTAGTTTTGTTTTCACCACTTGTTATTGGCATTTTTGAAAAACTTAAAGCCAATATTGAATCAAGAAAAGGGCCAAGCATATTTCAGCCTTATTATGATTTATTCAAACTTTTAAAAAAGGAAACAATAGTAACTGAAAATTCTTCAAGGCTGTTTCTTTATTCGCCATATATTGCATTTGGCATATATTCCCTGATAGCACTTATTATTCCAGTATTTATGACTGATCCAATATTTTTCACTGCCTCAGGTGATTTTTTTGCAGGTGCCATATTATTCTCACTTGCTGCCTTTATAAAAATAATTGGAACACTGGATTCTGGCAGCAATTTTTCCTCAATGGGTGCATCCAGGCTTATGTCATTTAATTTCTTTGGCGAGGGAACATTGATAACAGTATTCTTCGCAGTGGCACTGATAAGCGGCACAAATAATCCATACACAACCAACCACTATCTGATCATCCATCCACTTTCAAATTTAAGCCTGGTTCATATTTTTGCGATATTTGCTTTTTTCATGGTGTTTATGTATGAATTTGGAAAAATGCCGACTCAGAGCGAAGGAAATCAGGAAATGGGAATGATAGATTCCGGAATAGATTATGAATACAGCGGAAAGGCACTGGCAATAAATAAATGGTCTTCATACATGAAAACGTATTTGCTTGGTTCCGTTTTAATTAACGTATTTTTGATACCATGGGGGATGTACAATACATTTCCACTGTTCTTCTTAAATAGCTTAACCATGATTGGAAAATGGCTGCTTTTGATATTAATAGTCCTCGTTGTTGATACATCCCTTGCTAAATTGAGGTTATTTAAAGTTATAGATTATTTAGCAGTTGCATTTACATTTTCAATACTTTTTTTAATATTGACTGAGGTGATTGGATGAACATAATATATACGATTATTTATTTGCTTGCTGCACTAATAGTTATAACAGGATTCTATATCCAGTCAAACAAATATTTAAGATCCATGGTAATGACACAGGCTTTCCAGTCATTTATCATAGCATTAATAGCATTTCTTCTGGGCATAGCCCTAAAACAGTACACTTTCTTTATACTTGGCATATTGGTCATAATATTAAGAACTGTACTTGTTACATATTTCCTGGCATCAAAAATTCCAAAAAATAAAAATTATCTGTATGAATCCAAACTGCCAACAACATATTATCTTTTAGTTGACCTTGCATTTATTGTCATATCGATATTTATCGTATATTCCATATCGTTCATACATATTAAATCACACATATTTCCAAACAGCGATATAATACTATTTCCTTTGCTGCTTTTCTTCCAGGGCCTTTTTATCATAGCTTCCAGAAAAAGAACGATAGCGCAGATACTTGGCTATGTGGAAGAAGAGAATTCATTAATACTTCTTGGAACATTTATACTTCCGGTGCCAATAATAATAGAAAGCAGTGTATTTCTTGATGTTCTTGTGCTTGTGGTAATATTTTCCATAATAAGCATTGAAAAAACAGAACATAAACCTGTGGAGGAGCTGATAGGATGATTTACGAGATATTGATACTTATAATACCTTTAATAGCGCTCATATTCTTTAAAAAAATTAAAGAAGCCAGTTTAGCAGGCGCTATTATAGAAATGTTTTTGCTAATTCCATTATACTTCAAAAAATCGCCTTCTGGCTTTTTCTTTGTGGACAATATTACTTATATTTTCATTTTAATGGTAAGTACTGTATATTTAATGTCCATTATTTATTCCAGAAAATACATACATAACATTAAAAATAAGGGGATTTCAGAGAATATATATTACATGCTCATGAGTTTCTTCTATGTTGCAATGGAATTTGCACTTATGGTGAATAATTATGGATTTATGTGGGTTGGAATAGAAACCACAACAATATCTTCAGCACTTTTGCTTATTACAGAAAAATCAGATATTTCACTTGAAGCTACATGGAGATACATTATAATTGTTTCTGCAGGCGTTACATTTGCATTCATTTCAGTCATACTTATTTATTATTCTTTTGGAACACTTACAATCACAACAATATTATCATACGGAATAAAAGATACAATAGCAGTGAGGCTTGCAGTGGGCATAGCTCTGGTTGGGTTTGGAACAAAGGTGGGGGTATTTCCGGTCCATACCTGGCTTCCAGATGCACACAGTGAAGCTCCAGCTCCTGTGAGTGCAATGTTTTCCGGAGTACTTCTTCCTGTTGCCCTTTATGTTTTATACAGAATTTATGAAATATTTCCAATGAGGGAATTATTTGTCTGGGCAGGAACAATATCCGTGCTTTTTGCAGCCATATTCCTTGGTTACCAGAAGAATTACAAGAGAATGTTTGCATATTCAACAATGGAGAATATGAATATTGCATTAATAGGGTTAAGCACCTTTACATTGGAAGGATTAATAGGATCACTGCTTCTGCTGCTTGCGCATAGTTTCGGGAAGGCCGGTGCATTTTATTCTTCAGGAAATATTTATGAAATGTCAGGAACCAAATCTATAGATGGAGTTGCAGGGCTTATAAGAAATAAGGCAAGTTCTGCTTCATTATTGCTGTCGTCATTTGCGGTAACAGGAACACCCCCATTTGGAACATTCTTCGGAGAGTTCCTGATACTGTACTCGGTACTTTCAATACATTTCTATGCACAGTTTGTAATAATTGTATTATCTCTCTTCCTTGCATTTGTTTCAATCAATTTTAATGTGTCAAAAATGATTTTTAAAGGAAAATCTGAATACAGCCAGTCCGGGATAAATACGGCACTGCCACTTATAGCCGCAATAATGTCAATATTCATAGGAGTGGTATTTTTGGTGATTTATCATGCAATATTATAAATTTGGAGAAAGATCCGGTAGATATATAGGGAGAAGCAAAAAATACGATGTATATTCCTCTTCAATAGATCAAATAATAGAAGAACCGGAAGAATTTGATGATAAAAATTCAGGCGAAATCTACTTCAATTATGGCCCTTCAGCTGGAGGATTAAGGGAATCCGTTAATTTTAAACTGCTTACTCCTGGAGAATCAATAATGGATGCAATAATAGACCCCGAATACAAAAAAAGGGATATAAAAATTATTGGAGATAGTATTTCCAATGCACTTTTAAAAGTTGAAAGAGTGAATGGATTCCACTGTGCATCTAATACCATAGCTTATATTCTGGCAATAGAGGATGCCCTTAAAATTGAAAACTATGATTTAAATGAAATGAGAATTGTTGAAATTGAGCTGGAACGGATCAGGTCAAATATAGATGTAATAAAAGGCCTATGTGAATCTGCTGGATTTGCAGTGCCAGAAAAAAGGCTTCTCTATCTAAGGGAAGAAGTTGCAAGGATAATATCCAGATCATTTGGCCACAGATACTTTTTCTCTGCGAATAATATTGGTTCAATTAGCGGTGATTTTTCCAGCATTAAATTAAGCAATATTGAAAAAAATTTCAGGGAAATTTACGATGGATTATTATCTTCTAAAATATTTTTAGACAGAATACAGGAAAATGGAATTGTAAAAAATGAAATATCAACAGGCCCTGCAGCAAGATCAGCAGGTTATAAGTATGATGCGAGAAATGATTCAAAGTCTCTTAATTACGGGCATTTTAAAATTATTACTGAAAGCGATGGCGATTCATTTTCAAGATTTAATGTCAGGTCACTGGAGATATTTGAGTCAATAAATATAATAGAATCCTATAATTTAAAAAATAGAGTCACTTCTAAGAAAAAAGAAATATATGGGTCAGGGCAGGGAGCGGCAAGAATAGAATCACCTGCAGGCGACATTTTTTATTACGTCGATATTGAAGATGGCAAATTAAAAGATATACAGATGGTTTCACCAACTTACCTTAATTTGAAACTTTTCAGGCAGGCATTAAAAAACAATAATATATTCACTGATTTCTTTTTTGTATGGGAAAGTTTTGGAATATGGATATCTGAGCTGGAGGTGAATTTCATATGAACTGGTTCTTAAACGGCATTAAAAATAGAATAAAAACTGAGGAACTTGATAAATATAAGGTTCAATATCCCTCGTTCCTTAAGGGCAGCAGTGAATATGAATGCCCAACTAATGCACTTCAAAATGGGAAATGGAATATGAACAGATGCATATTTTGCAGAGAATGCGATCTTGAAGCAACTGGAGAACAAACGGCTTATACAGTGAACAAAAGCCTTCCTGATATATTCAAAAAATCATTTTACCTTTACCCCATAGATTCTGGTACATGTGGTGCCTGCAATATAGAATTTAGTACTTTGTTTTCTCCACAGTATGATACCAACAGATTCAAAATATTCATGTCAAATACGCCAAGGCATGCCGATGCACTTATTGTCATGGGCGTTTATACGGAAAGAATGGAAAACATTTTGAAAGAAGCATATAATGCCATGCCGGATCCTAAAATAGTTATAGGAATTGGTGCATGTGCTCTATCTGGAGGGATAATAGGAAAAAGTGCCATGAAAGAATATGATATTGAGGTAGCAGGATGCCCTCCAACTCCGGCATCAATAATAAATGCAATACAGAAAGCGAGGGAGAAAAAATGATATTATATTATTTTCCATTAGTGCTTGTATTTCTTGCAGTAATCGTTTCAATCAGGTACAGAACAGCTGGATATATTGTGACTGCATTTGCATCATTCATTTTCTTTTTATTCACATTCAAAATCTTTGATTATATAACATACTTTTACCTGATTGCAGCTATAGTCTGGATAATTACTTCCGTATTTTCTATATCTTATTCAAAAAAATATGGAAAATGGCTGGCCCCATTATTTATACTGACAATAGCAGGAATGATGCTAATACTTTACTCCAGTAATTTTCTCTTATTTATTACTGGCTGGGAAATAATGTCCATACCTGCATATCTTACGGTAGCAGTAAACAGGAAAAATGACATTGAAGCATATGTTTTCATGTTTTTCTCAGAAATAAGCACAGTTTTAATAATTGCCGCCGCAGTTATTTCCTATTATTACACTGGAACATTTGCTTTTACAGGGCTTGCAAATGATACTGTATTGCTCATATTTGCACTTGGGGCAATGTCAAAGATGGGATTAACACCGTTCATGATAAGTGAATGGCTTCCAATAGCACATGGAAGTGCGCCTGCAAATTCCTCTGCCATATTCAGTGCAACAATGACCCTTATGGGTGTATATGGCATTGTAAAAATAGCTTTGCTTTCTGTGGTTTCAGTAGATATTGGAATAATATTCATAATAATAGGAGTTATATCTGTTTTATTTGGGGCATTATATGCATATATATCGGAAAATATGAAATCCTTGGGGGGTTTCAGCACTATAGAAAATAATGGGGCTATAATGGCAACAATAGGACTTTTTGTTGCCGTTGACAACACTGTACTGCGTGAATTTATACTTATATCCATAGCCATATTCGCAATGGCACATTCAATAGGAAAAACGGGTTTATTCATTACAATTGGCCACACCGGTGTTGAATATTTCAGTGCTGTAACAGAGGGAAAAAGCACGATAAATCAGATAGGCAAGTTTTTTGCACTTTCCTCATTATCAGGATTATTTCCATCGCTAGGAGGATTGGGGACGTGGATGATACTGGAATCCTTCTTTATGGGTGCCTATTTATATGGGCCTCTGGGAATAACATCCATTATAGCCGGATCACTTATAGCCATGGGTGAAGGTTTTGCAACTGCAGCAATGCTTAAAATATTTTATTTCACTGATAACCATAAACAATCTTCCGGCAAAAATCTTGAAAATTATACTATTCTGGCTACAGGCCTGACTCTTGTTATTTTATTTGCAATATCTTTCCTTATTATAGGCAAGGAATATATATCTGGAATACCTTCAGTTCTTGTATTCAATGGATTAATGATTGAATCGCGTTTTGGCCCCTCAGATTTCGGATTAATTACACCACTGTATATCTTCGCTTTTCTGATATTATTCAGCCTTGTAGTTTACTTTGTTTTTGGAAAACCAAAGGTTCGCGTTGCTAGGCGCTGGAATGGAGGCGTAGATGATGATGAGCATTACAATTCATTTACATACTCAAACAATATAAGATTAATACTTAAAAGGATTTTAAGAACATCTTATACAAATGAACACCAGGTTGAAACGGTAGATATTTTCTGGTTTGCCATGATTAATATTGCCAGGACATACAGAAAATTTGCAAAATTCGTGGCATATAAGATTATGAACAGCTCAATATCGGCTTATATTATTTATATGATTTTTGCATTTATACTTGTTATAATCATAGTGTCCATCGCATAAAATTATATGTTATTTCATGTATTGTTTCTAATTGGTCTTGCATTTTTATCATCTCATACTAAATTATGCAAGGCCTTATCAATTTTACAGCAAATTACTTACACTACCAAAAATAGAGGTTAAGTGGTTTTTATTCAATTAAAATAATTTCAAAATAACTTCTTCGCCGATGATCGTTAAGCCTGTCGACAAAAGGAAAATTTATATTTGCAAGAAATGCGTGCAAAAAAACTTTTAT
>NZ_JBBIRC010000044.1:0-11012 GCF_037442045.1 Ferroplasma sp.
GTCATATTCTTGTATTTTATATTAATATATAACGTTAGCCTGTTACTTATTCATTTTCCATTATTGAAATAACATGGTTCCTGTATGGAAATGATGGAAATGCACCATAGCCAGTGGTTGACAGTGCTGCTGCTATATTTGCAAATTCAATGCTCTTATCAATATTTTCTGTTCTGAGAAACTCAGATGCGAATGCCCCATTAAAGCAGTCTCCGGCACCGGTTGTATCAACAGATTTTACTTTATATGGCTTAAAATATGTTATATGGCCATTGTAATTGGAAAGTGAACCTTTTGATCCTAATTTTATGATTACATTATTTTTATATTTAGAACATATTTTTACAGATGCTTTTTCAGCATCTTCTATACTGTTTATTTCGCAACCGGCCAGAAGCTGTGCCTCAGTTTCATTAGGTGTTAAAATATCAGAATTTTCCAGTATATATTTATCCTCATAAAACGGGCTCGGATCAGTAATTATAGTATTCCCATTTTCAGAATTATTTGACATAAAATCCTTTATTGTTTTCAATGGTATTTCCTGCTGAAACATTACTATTGAGTTTTTTATTTCAATATTTTTAAAATCATTATATGACAAATTCGAATTTGACCCTGGATACACTGTAATCATATTTTTCCCGGATGATTCAACATTAATCATTGCAATGCCGGTTTGGGCACCATAATTTAGGGATAATTCCATATTCTCTTTCTTTAGATAATTTGTTATTATTTCAGCAAAATAGTCATTTCCAAGTTTGCCAATAAATCGTGGCTTCACCCCGGTTCTTGCTACAGAAACAGCCTGATTTGCCCCTTTGCCTCCCGGGTATAAATAATACTTATCTGCCTTTACCGTTTCGCCTGTTGCCGGCAATTTTGGAGAAGACATAATAATATCAATATTCACACTACCGATCACACTTATTCCATTCATTAAAGCCCATGATAATATAATTTAAATATTTACGGAATTATACTGATGATTTATTCCAGGCATGAAAATATTTTTTATACTGTATACAATACACATTAAATGTACGATGAAACTTGTATCTTCTGCAGGGAAATCGCAAACAAAGGAAATGCCGCATTTGTCTACAGGGATTCAAATATAATGGCATTCATGGACAACGCTCCAATAGAAGAAGGCCATGTTCTTGTCATACCGGTAAATCATTACGAAAACATATATGATATTGATAAGGATATCTATCTTGAACTTCAGCTTGCTGTAAAAAGGATAGCAATAGCAATAAAAGAAACGCTGAAAACCGATGGCCTTAATATAGGCCAGAATAATGGTAGAGTTGCAAATCAGGTAGTAATGCATTACCATGTGCATATAATACCGAGATATTACAGAAAAAAGATAAACTGGGAACGAGAAACTGCAAGTCTGGATAATCTAGAAATCATTGCAGCTAAAATAAAGGAAGGCATTAAAGAGGTAAAATTATGAAAAGTCTTGAAGAATTATACAACAGGGCACTGGAATTAAAAAATAAGGGAATGTCCGATAAGGAAATATCAACAGAGCTTCATCTCTCTGTAAATACCATAACATGGCTTTTAAGCAAGGATCTTAAGGGAAATAAAATCTCTGATACAAAGATCGGATGGAGGAGCATTGGAGTATATGGCAATAGAATTGAGAAAATAGCAGAGATCATGGCCGATATAATATCAGAGGAATTGCCATTGGATGAAATAACATCAATATTGGGAATAACAATAAACGGAATACCATATGCAACAATGCTATCAGATTTACTTGAAAAAGAATTAATAGTATACAGGCCACACCCATCAGGGCAGGAAGGAATGTTCAGCAGCAATTTTGCCAGCGTAAAGAGCAAAAAGATAGTCATAATAGATGACGTCATGAGCACCGGAGAAACAATGAAAAGAACAATAGACGATATAAGGAAGAAGGGTGGAGAAGCCGTACTTTGTATTGTCCTTGTATCAAAATTAAGTTCTGATGAAATAAACAATGTGCCGGTAAGATCGCTTATCCGTGCAACTATGGTGGGATAAAAATGTACTGGGCAGATGCCCTTGTTGAAAATTTGAAGGGAAACCAGCTTATCTCCACCGGAATATCACCTTCAGGGCCAATACATGTTGGCAATATGAGGGAAATACTTACTGGAGATATAATTTATAAAGCATCACTTGATAAAAAGCTGGATTCAAGATTTATATATCTCTGCGATGACATGGACCCATTGAGAAAGGTTTACCCATTTCTTGATGACAGTTATTCACAGTATGTTGGAATGCCATTGAGTTTTATTCCTGCTCCAGAGGGAAACGGAAAATATTCCGATTATTTTCTTCAACCTTTTCTTGAAACACTTAAAAAGATAAATGTGAATGTTGAGGTTATAAGCACAACGGGATTGTACAGAGATGGAAAATTGGCAGAAGCAATTAATATAGCCATGAACAGCAGGGAAGAAATAGCAAAAATTTTGCATGATGTTGCTGGTTATGATCTTGCTCCAGACTGGTATCCCTACGAACCAAGATGCTCAAAATGTGGCAAAATCAATTCTTCTGTGGTCACAAAATACGAAGAGCCATATGCATATTATCAATGCAAGGCATGCGGCAATGAAGATAAAGCAGATATAAGGAAAGATGACGGAAAAATGCCATGGCGTATTGAATGGCCTGCAAAATGGTTTGCACTGGGCGTTACTATAGAGCCATTTGGAAAAGACCATGCGGCTGCCGGTGGATCATATGATACAGGAAAAGAAATTGCACAGAAAATATTCAAAATTAATCCTCCGGTTCCACTGATGTATGAAAGAATATTATTAAAAGGGGTTGGCGTAATGCATTCATCAACAGGAATAGCAATAAGTGCATCGGAAGTAACTACATTTGCACCTCCAGAAATATTAAGATTCCTTATAGCAAAGAACGATCCTGGAAGGCATATAGATTTTGATCCAGGCATGGGCCTTTTGAATCTAATAGATGATTATGAAAAAATGGAGCGTGCATATTTTGGCCTTGACGAATCGAACAATGAGAATTATAAACGCATCTATGAAATGTCCAGGATAAAAGTTTTAAGTGCCCCGGAAAAAATTAATTTCAGGCATATAGTTACACTTGTGCAGATATACAAAGACGATGATAATCTCCTTTCCGCACTGAAAAGAAGCGGATATGACAAGAATGAAATCGACGACTACCTGAAAAATGAGATAGTTATAGCAAAATACTGGCTATCCAAATATGCTCCTGACAACATTAAATTTACACTGGTAGACAAACAATTTTTGCTCACTGAAGACCAGATATCCATACTTCAGGAATTTCTTGATAAAATAAATGGAATTGACTGGACATCGGATGCAATACATTCTGTAATTTATGCAATAATAGGAGACAGGAAGTTAACGCCAAAGGATGTATTTACGCTGTTTTATAAGATTTTTATAGACAAAGAACGTGGCCCGCGCCTTGGATATTTCCTGGAAAGCATGGGCAAAACTTATGTAATAAACAGGATTAAAGCACTGATCCAGCCAACCACTCAAACATAAAAATATTTTAATATTCCATTTTCTTTTTGGCATTCATGGCAGAAACTGAGAATATACTTCCAATAATTCAAATTCCATAATCTTTTAAATTTTAGGATATTATAATCAATTTTACAGCAAATTACTTACACTGCCACTTAATAACATAAAATTTATTACTTTTATAAAATTGTATGTGCAATGATAGTTTCAAATCCTGCACCGCTTGATATCTCCTATGTTCCGGAGAAATTGTTTTTCAGGGATGATAAAATTTCCACAATAAGATCCTCTGTTATTCTTCCGGCAAAAAATGGCATAACAAATAATGTAATAATATACGGAAATTCTGGAACAGGAAAAACTTCAGCAGTAAAGGTAATCATGCGGGATAATGCACCAATAATATACGAAAATGCATTATCGTTCAAAAATGTAAAGAATTTGCTTGAGCATGTCATTTCAAGGCTTGGAAGGCCAGTGTCCTATCACGGTTTATCATTTTCAGATATTTTCTCAACCATTAATTCTATAATATCATTCCGTGGGAATATGGTTCTTGTAATAGATGAAGCCACCTCTCTTCTTAAAGATGATGATGCAGGCATTTACAACCTTTTCAGGGCATCTGAGATATATGGGACCAGATTGAGCACCATTCTGATTTCCATGGAGAACCCATTCACATATCTAGATAGAAAATATGGAACGGTAACCGGCATTAAATTTGACAACTACAGCAGCTTTGAAATTAATAAAATTATAGCAGATCGTGCATCAATGTCACTGGAACCTGGAACATACTCTGATTCTATACTGAAATATATATCGGATATTTCCGGCCAGTTTGGAAGTGCAAGGTTCGCTATAGAATTGCTTCAAAAAGCAGCATATATGGGGGAATACAGGCTTTCAAAATCTATAGAAAATGATGATGTTAGATCTGCAGTTTCTCTTATAAATCCCTATATAACGGAAAGCAAGCTTTCACTGCTCGACCGTGAAGATCTTATTGTACTTTTATCAATATGCATTCTTCTTCCTGATTCTATTTCTACAAATATAAAATCAATAGAAGAAGAAGTAAAATTGCTTGGAGAGGAATATGGCATAGGACTGAAAAAAACGGAAATATATAAAATAATAAGAAAACTGGAAAATATAGATATTATATCTTCTCAATTAAAGAGCAGCGGAAATAAATCAAGCGTGTCAAAACTTATTTCAATAAACGATGTTCCTGTTTCAATACTTTCAATGAAACTCCGTGATCTTATCTCCAGAATTTGAAATTATAAAATCAAACGGCTTAAATGATCTTTCCAGGCGTTTTTCATAATATTTTTTATCAAAAAATTCTGAATTGCTTTTTACAATGTTATGTTCTTTATCCATTATAATTCCTGAAATAACCATTCCAGGAACAGTATTTTTATAATCCTGGTTTTTCATTAGATAATATATAATATTTTTTGATTTGTAATCATTAATATGCCTGCTTACTCCGAATTCTATCCTAAAATCTTCAATATCAAAATTTTCCATCTTTTTATATTCATCTTTTAACTTTTCTATCATATACTTTCTTGAACGCAGCTCCATAAAATCACAGTTAAGGATATTAAGCGCATGATCCTGAAATTTTTTTACCAGTGCCGGGGAATCTCTTCTCCTGAGTTCTATTCCCCTTATCTTAAAAGTTCCATCATTCCTCAATCCAATGTACCTGTTTGCCGATCCTGTGCCATTGTTTTGTGGCAGAAATGCGATCCATTTATAGCTCGAATCCAGAACTATCTGAATCCCTGTATTTTTGCAGATTTCTTTTAATGTTTTCTTTATATCTCCGGGTCCGGAAAGCCATAGAGAATCAACAACGCCATGCATTACATGGAATCCGTTATTTTCTGCTATCCTCATGGATATTTCTATTATTTTTCTGCCGATCTCTGTTATTTTTTCATGCACATCTATTCTGCCAAATTTTGCATTTTTATATCCAGTATAACCAAAAGAATTGAGAAGAAGAATTTTTAATGCCTTATTTCTCTTTGAATATATATCCCCCCTGCTGCTCAGTGCTTTGTAAAAAAGCCTTCTATTCAGCAATTTTCTGAGGAACATTGAGAGAAAAGCAGTATTTTTCCCTGATATATTTTCCGGTGATACTCTGTAATTTACTATTATTCCAGGATACATGGATGAAAAATCAATTTCGTAGACATTTTCATAAACTCCAGGATCAGGGTTAAAAACTATGCCTCCCCTGTTCGCATTGAAAAATTCCTGCGGATTTTTAGGAACCTCATAATCATCCTTTCTGAACGGTATAAGTATTTTCCTTTTCAGTGCTTCTTTTTCCTCAATAGCAGATACAACAGTTCCTGGGGTTATATAAGATACAGTTTCCACCGGAAGGGATGAAACCCTTGACATTTCAAATAATCCAGCAATACCAGATTCATTATAAACAAAGGAATCTGAATCTATACATATTTTATCTTTTATTCTAACTGTTGAAGGCATATAAGAATGCCTGCCATAGGATTCAAACGTCCTTTCCCTGTAAAATTTACTCTTTATATAATAACCATATTTTTTCATCTCCTCAAGGAATAAAGAAAACTGGTTGCTGTAATTTTTGTATACAATAACAACATTGTTTTTTATCGCCTCGTAAACTTCTTCATATGCATTGCCCGAACATTTTAAGCCATTTATAATAACATATTTCATAATTTTACCGGAAAAAACCGGTTCTATTGCTGCTGTGGGCAAATTTATATCCTCATCATATATATTCATGAGTTTGAAGAATTCAAACCCGTTGCTTTCCATAAATCTTAAGGTACTGTTTATATCCGCATTATAAATTTTTAGCCTGTAGCCAAATGAATTTTCTATTCTAAATGCAAGATCCATTGATTTTGATGGCTTTAAATATATCTGTATGCCTCTGTGCATGCCATAAATATCATCCATCGAAGCATATCTGTAAATATAATTTGTTGCATCCAGGCTTTTTTCAAGCATTGTTAAATAATAAGCATCACCAGAAACAAATATCCACGTTCTGTTTTTGAAAGTTTTTTTAACTATCTTATTTGATCTGTAGAACCATAATTCTATTAAATCAGAACCAGTGGCGTTTATTATATTCTCCATATTCCTCAATTTTTTTATATAACTCTAAAATAATAGCAGCAAAAAACTGGTTAAAATCCGAAATTTCATTTGAATGCTTTTCAGCCATAGAAAGAATTGTTTTCAGAATTTCAAGATCCTCTTTTTTCATATATGTGTGCATTGATAGTATTTCATCTTCCATAGATTTCACATATTCCCTTGGGGACAATGTATTCCTTCCCATATTTATAACCTCATAAACTCCGCATTGACGGTTTTCGTGCCAATAATATCTAAAACTATTGCACTGCCATTATACGCAGCCTGATCCATAACATAATTTAATTCTTCAACGACCATAAGGCCCCACGCATCAAATATAAATGATGAAATTAATATGAGATACCTTTCAATATTTCCTTCTATAAGTATCCTATTCAATTGATATGGTGTCATAACTCTCTGTATTTTTATATTACAATCTAAAATATTTCTTTCAAGCATTATTCCATCGGAGATCAAAAGCTTTGTAGGATTATAATATCTTATTTCCGATTTTATATCAATATTTTCCTTTTCTGAAATTAAGAAATTTATCATAATATTAAAACATATATTTTAAGAAATAGTTTATGGAATTAAAATAAAAATGAGAAAATGAGTTAATAATTTATTTTATGGATACTTTTTTTATAACAACTTTCTCTAATGGCCTATCTTTTCTGTCTCTCTTTACCTTGCTAATTTTATCCGCAACATCAAGGCCTTTTACAACCTTTCCGAATACAGGGTGCATTTTATCCAGATAGTTATTATTCACAATATTTATGAAAAACTGGGATCCACCGGTGTTTGGGCCTGCATTTGCCATAGCTATGGTTCCCCTGTCATTTTTGTTGTTTTTTGTAAACTCATCCTTTATTTTATATCCGGGTCCGCCCATGCCTGTTCCTGTGGGGTCTCCTCCCTGAATCATAAAATCTGGTATAACCCTGTGGAATATTGTATTATTATAAAATCCTTTTTCAACAAGTTTTTTAAAATTTCCTGTAGTAACCGGCATATCATTTTCAAACAATTCTATTTCTATATCTCCCATACTGGTTTCCAGCAATGCTACTGTCATACTTCTTGATAATATCTATAATTATATACTTTTCCAGGGAATCATTTAAATCAAATTAAAATAATACGTGTTATAATATAATTATATATAGAATAGAAAAATTTCAAAATATTGTATAATTTTATAGCATAATTAGTATATACGATTAAAAAATAATAAGATATATTTATTTAAAGAATTTAAATATTTGCAATAAAACTAAATAATACTTAAATATAATAACGTAACATTATACTTATGATGGATAATGATATTTACTCAGTCATTGATAATGCAAAGATAACAAAATTTCAGAGAAGGCTTGCAGTAACCGCAGCTCTGGGGCCTTTCACGGATGCATTCAATGAATTTGGTTCATCGGTGGCCTTAATAGCTGTTGGCATAATATTCCATTTACCTGCATATCTTGTCGCTATAGCTTTAGGGGCATACTGGGCAGGTGTTGCAGGTGGAGGAATACTTGGTGGTGTAATAAGTGACAGGATAGGGAGAAGATACCTCTTTCTATATGATACTATTGGCATGGCATTATTTGCAATATTAAGTGCAGTTTCTGCAAACTACCTGGAATTCTTCATAACAAGGTTGGGTTTAGGCATATTCATAGGTGTAGATTATGCTGCAGCTATACCTTTACTTGCAGAATATTCTCCATCAAAACAGAGGGGAAAGTTATTATCAACAGAAAAATTATTCTTCATGTTCGGAACACTGGCTACAGTTTTAATAGGCCTTGGGCTTACAATAGACGTTGGTTCCCTGCTGGCATGGAGATATGATTTCCTTATAGCTGCTGTACCAGCTTTAATACTATTTGGTTTAAGGTTTGATATGCCCGCATCCCTCAGATGGGCTAAGAAAAATGGGAAAAAGGAATTAATACCAAAAATCCTTAAAAAACTTAAAAAAGAGGGAATAAATATAGATCCTGAAACAATAACCCTTGAAAAACAAAAAGGCATACTTGGCAACGCCAAAGAATTCTTTAATAGGAAAAATATAAGGGCAATAGTATACATATTCTGGATTGGTGCAGCATATTCACTTACAGTTAATCTTGCAAGTGTTTATGCTTCACCTGAATTAGTAAGCCTTGGCGCATCATCAACCACAGCAGTTCTTGGCTCATTTATAATAGATCTAATCGGTACTGTAGGTGTAGTTATAACATTATTGATTGTAGATAAACTGGGAAGAAGAAAAATGGGAACATATGGATTCATGCTTGGTGCAATACCTATGGCAATACTCTTCATTGCAGCAGAAATGCATTTAATGTCCATACCGTTATTAATCATAATGTTCGGTATATTCTTCCTTATAAATGTTGGATTTGTAGGTACTTTACAGTACTTGCCAGCGGCCGAAGTATCAACAACAAGGTCAAGAGGCCTTGCTGTTGGATGGGAAAAACTTTTTGAATTCGGTCTTGCATTGCCAATGTTAACACTATATGCAATAATCGGTCTGAAATACTCTCTATTATTCGATGTAATAATGTCAATAGTTGCAGGAATAATATTCTATTTTGTTTCATTTGAAACTAAATCAAAGACACTTGAGCAGAATGCAAAATATGCCGTTGATATGGGACATCAATCTAATAAAGCACCAGAAACTGAAAAAGAATAAATTATATTATTAAAAATATTTAAGTATTTTCTGTTTTGTTGCTGTGTTGCATAACTATTATTAATTTCATTCTATTATTATATTATCCACTATATTCTATTATATAACAATATTATCGCTAACTATTTATATTAAGTGTTTTATGTCCAGCATTACTAATATATATTTAAAAATATAAATATATTAAGGTAATAATCCTGATTCTGCCATATATTTCTCCTATTCATATTTAGCATTGCATAAAATATTTTAATTTACAATTTAGCACATATAAAAGTATGTTAAGGAATAATTAACTATGTATAATGACGAAAACACACACGAAATATTTATATTTATTACCGGATTGTAATTTTTATGGCTTTGAATGCGGAAAATGAAACTATTAGTGTTGCAAATCCCGCCTCTTTAAAAAAGCACATTACAACAACAGAGGCAGTAATTATATCGGTTATGGGCGGCATTGGTCATGGATATTCTTTAGTAATATAGCTGTTGTATCAAAAGCTGGCCCAATAGGCATGTTAACACGGGTTATTATCTGGCTACTGTATAATACCTATAGCACTTTCAATAGCTGAATTATCAAGAGTTTTTCCAGAATCAGGTTCAACAACTGTTGCCGCAATTTATACCTATGTGAAAATTCTTGGATTAATAATAGGACATGCAAATCTCTTATAGTATTTATTCATAGCAGAAATTGAAAGCCTTGCAATACTAATAATTTAAGTTATTTTGTTCCCGGATTATTTGACCCTCTGGGTCCCCTTCAATTTTTCTGTTATTATTTATACCAATTAATTATTATGGCATAGAAAGATTTGCAAAAACAGCATTATGGTATGGCGTAATTAAATGGATATAGCTGGGTGCAATAGGAATTATATTTTTAACACTTCTAATTCATTTTAATAATTTCACAGCATATGGAGGTTATGCACCTTTTGGAGTTTCTGCTGTTTTTGCCGCAGTTCCTTTTGCAATAATAGGCGTTGGCGGTGCTAGGGTAATTTCTGATTTTGCAGAGGAAATGCATTCAACAAAAAAATTCTGGCTTATCATGGCGTTAAATATTATTGGGAAATTAAGCATTACATTATTATTTGGCTTCGCAAAGATCAGGGCCGCGAAGGGCTATTGCAGGTGATGCAATTCTGTTCCTGTCTTAATCCTGATCACATGTTTTACATCTGGCTCTTTTCCACTTTGGGTGCTTTAATTTACCACCGCATACAGGACACTCAGATGAGGTCCCACGTGGATTAATATACAGTATTTTTCTTTTACATTTGTATTCAACCATTTTCTGGAATTCAGAATATGGCCATCTGTTCAGGTATGTCCGGAATTTCTTTCCCTTATCATTACCACTCTTCTTTATTCCTTTGAGATCTTCGAATACAAAGGATGCATCAGGGTTATCTTTCACCAGACTTGAAGATAACTTATGCATTGCATCCTTTATTCTGTTTGAAGTTCATCCAGCAACTTTTCTAAATAGTTTGCAATAATATCAGTATAATTATTCAAATACTTATATAACGGCATGCTGACTTTTTGATGAAACTATTATG
>NZ_JBBIRC010000045.1:0-10464 GCF_037442045.1 Ferroplasma sp.
ATGCATTGCATCCTTTATTCTGTTTGAAGTTCATCCAGCAACTTTTCTAAATAGTTTGCAATAATATCAGTATAATTATTCAAATACTTATATAACGGCATGCTGACTTTTTGATGAAACTATTATGCACTATTAATAATTTTTAAATACACATTTAATATTTTAATGAATGGAAGCTGGATTTCTTGACAAATTAAACTCTGAAATAGTTTTACGGGATTATGTTCCACCTGAACCGGGTGATGATGAAGTAACAATAGAGCAGAAATATACCGGCGTTTGTTTCAGGGACATACTCACACAGCAGGGGTTTTTCCCCAGAGTATCTCTTCCGGTAATACCCGGCCATGAAATAGGCGGAGTTGTTACAAAAAAAGGGAAAAATGTTAAAGCTTTCCATATCGGTGATCGAGTTTCAAGCCTTATATACATACCATGCGGAAAATGTGAATTTTGTAGGTCTGGAAATGAAAATCTCTGCCCAAATAAGATCGCATATGGTGAAGGTATTAATGGAGGATACTCCAGATATGTAAACGCAAATGAGCGATCTCTCGTGAAGGTTCCAGACAATGTTCCTGATGAAGCAGTGCCAATTGCAGCATGTGTCATAGCAATGCTTTACCACGCAATAGCAAAAGTAGGGAAAATAAAAAAGGGAGATTATGTTCTTATTACCGGTGCCGGAGGCGGAGTTGGAGTTCATGCAGTTCAGATGGTTAAAGCACTCGGCGGGCATCCAATTGCAGAAACAAGTTCAAAATGGAAGGAAGAGAAATTGTATAAACTTGGGGCAGAATACATTGTTTCTTCAAATTCGGATTATAATAAGGATGTTAAAAAAATCACAGGCACTGGAGCAGATATTGTTCTGGAAGACGTTGGAATTGCAACATTTTCAAAAAGCCTGAGAAGCCTGAAAACCGGTGGCAGGCTTGTTGTAATCGGAAATTTGAAGCCAGAGCCTGTGGAACTGCCTCTGGGCCTGATTATTCTCAAGGGAAACAGCATAAAGGGGAGTATAAGCTCTACCAGAGAAGATCTTAAGAAAGCGCTTGATCTTTCAAAATCATCCATATTGCCTGTAATCGGTGAAAAAATTAAGCTTTCAGAGATAAACAACGGTTATAAAGACATGCTTGATAAAAAGATATTTGGGAGGCTATTAATTAAATATTAACGCATTAACGTTTAAAGCCTTCATGCCAATTATCAGAATGCGTCAGATTTTTTAATTCAGCTTACATTGAACATCATCTTTGCATGTTTGCTGTTGAAATATTTCTCTCCATTGCATTTTGACATTCTATATATATCAATATATCATATATAATTCAAATATAAAAAAACAAAAACCTTTTTTAAAAGTTAATGATAAAGTATAGATAATAAAATGTATATTGTCCCCTCGTCTACCGCTTATAACGTATCAAGGAAACTGGCAAATATTTTTTCATGCAATGTTTCCCCTGTTGTAAGGAAGCGTTTTCCCGATAATGAAATGTATGTAAAGATAATTGATGACATTAAAGGAGAAGACGTTCTTCTTGTTGGAAATACAAGAAGTGATTCCGATATTATTGAATATCTATTGCTTCTCGATGCTATTAAAGAAGAAAAACCAAGGAGCATCACTGCAGTAATACCATTCTTCGGATATGCAAGGCAGCATATGAGATATAATAATGGAGAACCAATATCGTCAAAAGTTTTTACACAGGCCATAAATCAATATGCGGATAACATTATATCAATAGAGCTTCATGATGATCAGACACTTGAATATTCTAAAGTACCATTTACTGATATAAAAATTATAGATCCGGTATACAAATATTTTGAAAGTAAAAATATTGATTTTGTTATGTCCCCAGATGACGGTGGATATGAACGCGTTAAGTTAATAGGCACAAGGCTCGGCATTCCTGCATATTATATAGATAAAAAAAGAATAGATGCAAGGACAGTAAAAATGGTAATGCCAGAAGAGGATTATGCTGATAAAAATATTCTTTTGCTTGATGACATAATTTCAACAGGCGGCACAATAATGAAAGCATCAAGTATGCTCAGGAAAAGCGGAGCCAAAAATATATATGCATGTGCCATACACGGTGTCTTTGCAAACAACAGCAATGAAAAAATAGAGAAATACGTTAATGAACTCACTGTAACAGATACCATAGAGACAAAATATAGCAATATCACAGTTGCAGATGAAATTGCTGCATCATTAAAAAGTAAGATAAGCGTATGAAAAGCGGCCTCAGGATTCTGGGCATAGACGATGGGCCATTCAATAAGGATTCTGATAAAACTACTGTACTTGTCGGAGTTTTGATGCGTTTAAATTCATATGTAGAAGGCATTTCAATTGAAACAATAAACGTTGATGGAACTGATGCAACACAAAAAATATTATCAATGGCCAGTGGCCGTTTTATGGAAGAAATAGATTTTATAATGTCAAATGGCGTGACGTTTGGTGGGTTCAACATTATGGACGTTAATTCAATACATGAAACAACGGGAATACCAGTAATTTCAATTACGAGGAAGGAGCCAGATCTGGATTCTATGTTTTCAGCACTGAAACTTCATTTTCCAGATTATAAAGAAAGAACGGAAATATTAAAAAAGAACTCAGTAAATAAAATTGAATATGAAGGCAAAACGCTTTATATAAACTGTTCCGGCATAAATATAAATGATGCGGCACATCTAATAAAAAAAACTACAATAATGGGTAATATACCTGAGCCAGTAAGAATGGCACATCTAATAGCAACTGCCATAATCAATGGAGAAAGCCATGGAAAAACATAGAAAAAATGTAAATTAAAATATAAAATTATTAAGTAAATTAAATTTTATTTTCCGCCTGCTACAGTAATATCATTCATTTCGTTTATTTCATTGGATGATTTCTCAAGAGCACCTTTTGTTTCTGGTATGAATATCAGTGTAACAATAGATGCGGTTATTGCAAGCCCTGCAAGGTAGTAAAATGCAAAGGATTCACCAAGAACCAGGAAAAGGGCTGGAAAAACAAAGGATGAAAGTGCTGCACCGCTTCTTCCAGCAGCCACTGTATATGATTGTATCTGTGATCTGATTTTTGTGGGAGCAAGTTCAACACCATACATTCCTGATGCAGTAATTGATCCTGGCCCAGCCTGATTAAAGAAGTTCATGCCTATCCCATACACCATCATACCTGCTATAGGGATTGCAATTACTATTCCAATGCCAGAAATATAATCAAATATTAACAGGAATACACCCATTCCCATGAATCCCACTATCTGCAGTGATTTTCTGCCTTTCCTGTCTATAAGTGCAAGCATAACTATTCCTCCTGCAATGGTGAATGCCTCCATCAGGTAAGTCCAGTCATCAGGTGATAATCCCATTTTCCCTGCAATTAATGTGGGGCCAAAAAGTATTCCTGCATACGCAACCTGATCATAAAAGAACCATAAAACCATAGCAGCAATATACTCTCTTTTGTATTTATGGAAATAATACTTAAAATTGTGTTTATCTTTTATGTCTCCCTGTATTCTAACTTCTTTATGGGCTACATATTCCACTTCCTGTTCAAAACTTTTTTTGTCGCCCGCTATTCTTGCAATAAATCTTGGGGTTTCTGGCATTTTCCTTCTTAAATACACTACACCAAGAGCCGGTATTGCACCAACTGCAAGAACAACTCTCCATAATATTGCATCAGGAACACCGAGCACAGGGCCTAAAATCATGTATGTAAAGGCGGCCAGTACAGCGCCGAATCCCCACATCATCCCAAAGCCAAAGCCTATTGTTTTACCTCTATCTTTTGCATTGGAATGTTCACCCATTATCATTGGGGACATAACGTAATCTGCTCCTACACCAATTCCAAGTATTAACCTTATTATTATCAAAAGCCATACATTTACTGCAAAGATCTGCATTAATGCAGCCACTCCCAGAATTAGAACATCAATACCATAGAATTTTTTTCTTCCTCTCCTTGCAAGCTCCCCAAAAATTAAAGCTCCAACAGCTGCACCTATAAGTGCTGAACCGGCTATAAGGCTTGTGACCAATACATAGTCAGGATCACTTTTTGTAATGCCATATGACGATAAAATTATTAAAAGAACTATGCCAACAGAAGACAAATCGTAACCGTCTGTAAACACCCCCATACCAGTTGTTAAAATTGACCTGGCATGGAACCATCCAAATTTTTGTTTATCCAAATCATCAAATATATCTGCCATTATTCTCAATTAATAATATAATTTCTAAATATATATAATTAATCAATATAATATATAGAGTAATATGTATACTATATATTAATTAAATTTTTATATATTAATTAATGAAGATGCAGTGATTATGGAGTAGAAAGACATGGAAATTTAATCATATGCAGTTATAAAATATATAATTACAATTAAAATGGTATGATACTTTAATTTTAATAATAAATAACATTGCATAGATATTCAGGCATTTACCTTACAAATATAAACGAATAAAATTATTCTGGTATAGAGAATCTAAAAGGTTCAGAGGGAATTCCTGGAATATCGTTCTTAAATTTATACAGTTTCCCTCCATTTCCATTCTCGTCCATTGCAGTTGTAATATAAAGTGTTTTCATATCCTCTCCTCCAAATACGCAGGAATCCACATTTTTGGCACCAACATAAATTTTTTTTATGATATTGCCGGAACCATCAAAGGCCATTACACAGGAACCGCCATGAAAGGCGACATATAAATTTCCTTTTACATCTATAGTCATGCCATCAGGAACGCCCATAAATGAAGATACATCAATGCTTTCTTTCTCAGAGATAATTGAAGAATTAATTGTATCATAATCAAAAACCCTTATTTTCCTGGTAGGAGAATCAATATAGTACATAACCTTTTTATTATAATTCCATATCGTTCCATTTGATATTGTTATATTATCAAGAACAGCCTTTTCTTTACTGTCAAACCGGTATAAAGAGCCATCCGGCTCTTTTTCATTCATGTCCATGGTACCTGCATAAAGAATTCCATTCATATCGCATTTTCCATCGTTAAATCTAACATTATCTTTGAATTTCATATGGAATATTGTTGTAACATTGCCATTGAATTTTAGATGCTTTATTTCTTCTTTAGTTGCAAATATTAATCCATCATCGCATGGAACTATGAATGGAATAATCTTATCACTGTATACTGTACTTATATTTCCATTATAAGAATAAATTTTTCCGCCAAAAATATCTACATAATACAAAATGCCATCCTTCCAGACTGGCGATTCCCCCAGTTTCGAGGATGGGGATTCTTTTATTACTTTTGCCTTCATGATTAAGCAATGTAACTCTATTATTATACATTTCCGTGTATATAAAATATATAACATTGCAACGGCACCAAATCAACTGCTTATAACCCCGCAAAGATTATAATCTAAATAGTTATAAATAATTATGTGGGAAATTTTGTTTAAAGAAAATGAAATTGATGATAACAGTGTAAAGGATGTTACTGTAAAAGGAACCCCGTTGCTTGTGGCAAAATCAAATGGAAAAATATATGTAACAGATCTCTACTGTACACATGAGCAAACAGCACTTTCAGAAGGCTTTATTGAGGGATGCAACATTGTATGCTCTGCACATTTCGCGTCGTTTAACCTAAAAAATGGAAACGTGGTCTCTGGCCCGGAGGGGGATAGTGATCCAATAAAAAATTTAAAAACATACAACATAAAAATAGAAAATGGAGTGATAATGGTGGAACTTTGATGAAAATAATGGTTTTGGTTAAACAGATACCGGATATTAACGCCATAAAGTTTGATCAGAAGAGCAAGAGAATTATAAGAACAGGCGTAAAACTATTATTCAATTCATATGATAAAAAGGCAGTAGAAGAAGCTGTAAGGTTATCTGAAAAATACGGATGCGAAACATATGCAGTTTCCATGGGCCCCAGCTCCGCTGCCGAAATACTAAATGATTCAATGAAAATGGGCATAAACCATGCTATACTTTTAAATGACAAAAATTTTGCAGGTTCAGATACATATATAACATCAAGAATACTATCTTCGCTAATTATGCATATAAATCCTGATATGGTTTTATCAGGAAGGTCATCTTTAGACGGCGATACATCACAGGTTCCACCGGAAACAGCTGAAATGGCAGGCTATAATTTTGTTTCAAATGTATCATTAATTGAAATCAACGGTGAAAGCGCAACTGTTTCAAGGGATGAAGATAATGGAATAAGAAAGATCAAGGTTTCGCTTCCTGCCTTTTTTTCTGTAAGTGAGAAAATCAACAGGGCGAGGCAAATAGATAATTCTGCCAAAGTTGAAGAAATAACGGTATATAATTCTAAATTTACCACATGGAAGGGGAGTGATTCACCAACTGAAGTAATAGGCATTATTGCAATGGAAAGCAAGAGAGATAACAAATTTATCAACTTCGAAGAATTTATAAATATTCTAAATGAAGCTGGCAAACCCGGGCAGGGTGAGGAATATAAAATACTTGAAGCATCAAATTCTGCAGAGAATTTCCTTGGGCTTGCTGTAGATGATCCTGCGATTTCTCTTGAAATTTCATCAAAAATAGCCGAACTTGGGAATTTCAATATAACAGTAATAGGAAATATTGCACCATCACTTCTTAAAGGGCTGGCTTGCCATAAATACATATATCTTGAAAACTCAGACAATATATCATTTTCCGAATATGCGGAAGAATTTATAAGAAAATATAAGGTAAAGCACGTTCTGGCTCCATCAAATCTCAACGGCAGGGACATAGCATCGCATATTGCCGCTTCTCTTGGCCTTGGACTCACAGCGGACTGTGTTGATATTAAATTAAACAATGGAAAATTAATTCAGTACAAACCATCTTTTGGCGGAGGCATAATAGCAGTTATAAGTTCAAAAACGGAACCTGATATTGCAACTGTAAGAAAAGGCATGTTTAAAATAAAATTTAAAAGCAAAGAATATGAAATTAATAATATAAAACTGGAGAAAAGCAAATATTTCAATGATTTAGAAAATATTCCTATTGGCAATAAATTGCACCCTCTTGATACACCTGTAATATTTGGCATTGGAACGGGAGTAAATAAAGAAGATACACAATTAATCATTGAAATAGCCAGTAAAATCAACGGTTCTGTAGGTGCAACAAGAAGAGTTGTGGATATGGGGAGAATGCCCAGGCAATTCCAAATAGGGCTCACAGGAGTATCTATATCTCCGGAACTGTACATAGCTATTGGATTATCTGGTTCAGATAACCATATTGTCGGAATCAGGTACGCTAAAAATGTTATGGCAGTTAACAGCAATCCGGAAGCAGAGATATTTAAACATTCTGATTTCGGCATGGTTATAGACTCTCACGAGTTTATTGAGAAGCTTTATAAATTATTAATAATGAAATGATAAAAAGAATATTTATTCCAAATAATTGTTTATTCCTGTTAAATATATTTATAATTTATTAAAAAATGCAAATCATACGTATATTAGAATAAAATTAGAAACAATAATTTACAACTTAAGTATCAACTATAATGGATATGAAAAATATCACAGTAAATTTTCCAAAAAATATAGTGCTGGAAGATGGCACCGGTGTTAAAATTCAAAAGGATGAAATTGCCAACGAATCATTATTTTCATTGCTTTTCCCTGAAAAATCCACTGATAACATTGCAATAAATCTTATAAAAAACAGCTTTCATGATGCAACGCCAAGCTTCTTTAAAGGAGAAAAATACAGCATGGCAAGGGAACTAACATTTCCATGGGAACTGCACATAAGGCTTTTTAATAATGGGAAAAAATACGGAAAACTATTCGCACATATAGAAATATCAAGAAAATACTTTGAACATTTATTTATAATTCAACCATCAGTTTTCGATTCATTTGAATATTATAGAACAGTGTATAAGGAATTTAAAGTGTTACATGAACCATCCGGAAACCTTGTTAAAGAATTCAAAAGCAATTATAAAATTACACTTGTACCACCAGAAAATCTTATAGAATGGATGCCTGTAGTTATAAGCTTATATGAGAATTTCTCAGGTTATAAGGAAAAATTCAGGGAAATTATAGATATCCTGGATTATGAATTGCATCGCAGATAATTCATTTCTTCGAATAACGTTTTATTTCGTGGCCACATACAGGGCATATTTTTATGTATTCATTATAAATTTTATGGCATCCGGTGCATCTATACTTCCATATTATATTCTTTTTTATTTCTTTAATTCCGCTGCCCATGTATTCAATGCCAGAATATCCTGCAACGTTCTGAATAGCGTAATCATCAGTTACTATGATTCCTTTAAATTCCATAGCAAGTGCAATAACATCAATGTCTGTGGAACTTAAGACATTATAATCGCCAGTTTTTATTGCCGCTTCCTTAGCTTTTTTTACATATTCTGTAGATGGATTTCTAATATTTATGTCCGCTACTTCAAGAATCTTTTCCAGAGACCCTTTTTTTATTTCGTTTACCACTGAATAAGGAAATATATAATTTTTTTCAGATATGTTCAACTTACCTGATAATATTGCCGATGTATCTATAATGTAATTTCTGTCCACGTCCACAAAACAAAATATTAATTTTAGTAATAAATCTATTTAAATTCAATATAAATTTCTTTTCGTTTTTAATAACATATATGATTTATGCTACAATTCAGATCTATGATATTATTTTATATAATTATGCTTATTATAGGAATTGCAGTTGGAGCTCTAACCGGTATTACCGGCAGCAGTGGAGTTCTTGTTGTTGTTCCTGTCCTTTCCTATATGGGAATTAACTTTAAAACTGCCATAGGCACAAGCCTGCTTGTAGATGTAATAACAACAACAATTGTTATCTATGTCTATCTAAGGAAAAAGACACTTGAGCCAGGGCTTGGAATAATACTGGGACTCGGTGCTATAATAGGTGCACAGATCGGTGCACTGATAGCCGGAATACTACCTGTACTGCCACTTGAAATTGCATTTACTGCAATGACAGCATATATGAGTTATTATGTTATCAAAAAATCATATACGCTTAATAAACATAAAGTTAAAAAATTTGAAATTAAAAGGAATACTGCATTGGGCATAGGATTTTTACTGAGCATTCCAGTGGGCATACTGACCGGTGTAATAGGAACCAGTGGTGGAATAATGTTTGTCCTGATTATTATGGTATTTTTTTCAATGAAAGCTCAAAATATGGTTGGAACTGCAACACTGGCAATGTTTTTATCGGCTTCAAGCGGAGTTGCTGGTTATTATACTATTGGGCATATAGATTTTCTTGCAGCGATTTTAATAGGAATAATAGCACTGATATCAGGCTATTATTTTTCAATTTTAGCCCATAAACTTGATCAGAAATACATATACCGTTTTCTCGGTGTTGTATTTATAATAGTAGTAATCAGTGAAATAGTAAAAATTGCAATTTTATAACAACATTGATTTTCCAATTCCGGAATACTCTTTTCCTAAATATTTATAATCCTTTTTGCTGCAGCATCTGCATTCTCTGTTTTTACCAATGCCTATTTTTTTTATTTCAAAATTAAAAGCATCGATAAAATAAATACTTCCATCTATTTTGTAATCCAGCAAAATTTTTATTGCAAGATTTACACCATACGATGCAATTATACCTGGAACAGTACTTAAAACCCCTGCAACTGCACATACAGGCAATTCTTCTGGCTCAGCGTTAAAGCATGCATAACACGATGTTTTCCCCGGTATAATTGCCTTGAATTCGCCATATACTTCTATTGCAGATGTAAAAACCCATGGCTTTTCATATTTATCGCAGGCATCGTTTATTATGAATCTTGTAGTCATATTATCTGTGCCATCAAATACAAGGTCAACATTATCCACAATCCAGGCCATGGAAGAATCAAATGCATTGTTATAAAATTCAATTTCCACATCCGGGTTAATTTCCTTTAGCCTTTTAGCAGCGGCTTCAGCCTTGTAATTTTTTAAATCTTTCATTCCATAAAGTATTTGCCTGTGGAGGTTTGTAATTTCTATCCTGTCCCTGTCAACAAGTATTAACTTTTTAACCCCAAGCCTTGAAAACATTTCTGCTGCAGCACTGCCGGTTCCGCCAAGGCCGACTATAAGTACTGACTTTTCCAGAAGTTTTTTCTGGTTATCCTCTCCAATTTGCTTTAAAACAATTTGCCGTGAATATCTTTTCATATAATCTTTATCCATTTAGATAACACCTCCTGATATATTCATCAATTTTTCCATGCAGTAAACCTGCAGGAATTAAGGTTAAATTTTAATTACTTATTTCATCGAACTATTATTGCACAGTATTTTCTTTATTTTATAATTCTTATTAAGTATAATTATCT
>NZ_JBBIRC010000046.1:0-10409 GCF_037442045.1 Ferroplasma sp.
TATATTCTGCTTCATATTCCCAGTGACATTTATTGTTTTTACAAATACCCCACTGGTGGTATTTGAGTACACAGTATAAATTCCGTATGGCATTGAAATATTATATGCACCAGTGCTATTTGATGTTACATTCTGTACATCTGAGACATCACCGTCAAAATAAAATGATATCTTTGCATTGGAAATACCTGTATTGCCAGAGACAGTTGCAGTCAGTTCAGGTGTGAGTGATACTGATTTTGATTTTCCCCATCCGGATACAGTGACAACTGATTTGTCTTCAGTTCCATTTGCTTTAATGGTAACATTATATGTTCCAGGAACGATATCATTAAATGTATAGGACCCGGATGATGAAGTTACCCCAGTGAATGCATAGTCTCCAGAAGTGCCGTTTAAGTATATTTTATAACCGGATAAACCATAACTGTTTATTGATGCAGAGACAGTGATGTTATCCATATTAACTGTAAGGTTCTGCAATTGATCTGCAGCGCCTGTAACCTGTGCAGTTGCAAAGTTTGTATATGTTTTTCCACTCGACTTTAATGTCACATTATATCCATATGGTATAATACTACTGATTGAATATATTCCATTTGTTATTGGCACAGTTGTATTTATTCCATATGTTGTGTTTGTAAATGTCACGTTACCAGACATGATTGTGGTAGAATTGCCATTATTTAATGTTACATAGCCATACACATCATTTCTTGGCAATTTGAGATTTTGACTTATATTATAATTACCTAATCTACTGGCCTGATTCTGTGAAACATATACTGGTTTTGTTCCTATAATGCTTGTACCTTCCAGTGTATCTGAATTTACACTTCCTGTTGTATATACAAGAGTGTCGTTCCCTGGTAATCCAGTTATTGAATAATAACCTGTACTGTTTGTTGTTACAACTTCATGTGGAATGCCATACTGATCCTTTATTGTTACATGGACTCCTGCAATTCCTGCACCTGTGGAGCTTGTAACTCTTCCATGAAGAATGGCTCCTGGATAATACTCTATGATTGGATCTTCCTGGCCTATTAAACTTGGCGGAAGTAGAACCTCAGTCCCTTTCTTTTCCTGTTCATATTTGTATGCCTCCTGAATTGGGATAAGTGTCCATCCTGGTGTTGTTGAATTTGCGTTCTTGCTTGGATTGTATTCTGATGCATAGTAAACGAGTTCAAAATTGCTCATGTTAAATGCAGGATATACATGTGTAACATTGTGAATGTCAGATTCAGGGAATCCGTATATGGTCTTGTATACTGTGGTGTTGTAGAAAGCTGATGTGTAATTAAGCAAATAATCACTTACTGGTACACCAGTTGGCAAATTGTTTAAGGTATACTCTGCGCCTGTGCTGGTTACGGCCACAACATTATAGTAATTTGTTGGTACAACTTCACCATCTGCCGTATATGAAGGTGTATCTGTAAGATATGCAGGTGCGTAGAATATTCCTGGATCTGAACCAGAAAATGGATAAAGTCCATGGTCAACCTGTATATATGATATTGATGAGCCTGTAACTTTTTCAAGTGCGCTGTATGCTGAAATCAAGGTTGTTAAACTGTATTTTGTGGAGAGATTGCCCATGATAAGCGCATGCCTTGCATTGTATGACGTGGTTACATTTACAGCATGGTCTCCGTATGCCTTTTCTGACAGTAATGATTTGAAAGCCAGTGGATTTCCATACATGTTTGCTATTATTTTTGTTTCATTAGCACCGAAGTATTCATCCAATGTAGCAGTTATGCTGCTGTTAAAATGGCCATTTAAATAGCCTCCGGGAGTCTGAAGAACCCTGGAAATGAATAATGATATTTCCTGAGTCTGATTCTGTGCAAGCAGCATTTGACCTGCACTGGCTATACCCTGCTGGAAATCATCAGCTACTGTAGGATGTTGCCCTTCTTCGAGCTCCTGAAATCCGTAATCCCACCATGATACATAACCAGGACGGTTCTGTATAGATACGTTTGTATTCTGATCTGCAAGCCACTGGAAAGATGCAGCTAAAGGCTGCGTTTTATTATCTATTACCAGGCCATAATTTCCGAATGGGTTGTCTGGCCTTAATCCTTTTGGAACAGTTGAATTCAATAAATGGTCATATGATGCCGCATTATTTTCTGGAACAGCCGCTGAAAATGCACCCATGCCTGATGGTATAATCATAATTAATACAACTATAACTGCAAAGCCAACAGTTACGCCGCTTATATTTTTGCGGAGAGATTTTCTGCCTGATACATGCCTGGATTTCTTTGTAGACTCATTATGCCTTATTATGTCTACAAAATACATTAAAAGGCCTCCGCCAAGTATTGCATATGCCGGCGCTGCGGTGATATTAAATCTTCCGGCTGTAAAACTCATGTATATAGAGAATATGGCAAATATAATAACAAGAAGCATTCCTTCACTTTTTGTCTTTATAAAGCGATAGAAAATAAATGGAACTCCTGCTATACCAAGAAGGAACAAACCAGGGCCAAAGTCGGATATATATTGGCCAAGGGGTAATGCAGCGGCTTCAGCTATAGTTGAATACACCCTTGATTTTACGAAATAGCCGTCGCCGGTTATTAATTCCTTTAATATTGCTGGGTTTGTTTTGCTTATTATGAACAGAGAAGCAATAGTAACAAGAACAAGAGCAGGTATTGTTATTATCCATGGCTTTCTCGCAACGATATTTATAAGTATTCCGAATCCTATAATCATAAGACCCATTGCCAGTGGTGGCAAAAACCATGCATGAAGCATAGATGTTAAATCATAATAATAAAATCCTATTGGAAAAGATGCTGCTACATATATTGTGGTAATATAGGTAAGATATCCAGTTGGCTTCTTTGCGAATAAATTGTAAAGAAGCTGAACTACAACATAAATTAAAAGTATAACTTCTATGTATGGATATCCCTGCCAGAATACTATTAATCCCCCAAGGGAAACTGCTGCCATGAGTGCATATATTGTGGTTATTTTATTTTCATCATAATAATTCTTAATCGAACTAAAGTATGAATGTACGTCTGTGAGCTTTTTTATTATTACAGCTTTCTTTGCAGTAATAACTGCCATTTCAAAGAAGTATATTGAAAAGAATGCGAATATAAGTTCCGGAGTATGTGCCCTTCCGTCTGTAAGTATTCCTGATGTTAAATTGCCCGGCATTATTGTAAACAGTAAAGCCGCGAATAAACCAGCTTTTTTGCCAAATATCTGTTTTGTGATAAGATATACAGGAATAATTAAAAGTGCACCATAAAATGCATCAGATTCCATGAATGCATAATATGCGCCCATTTTAAGTCCGGTGAATGGTGCCAGTAAATATCCTGCAAATACAATGCCCCACTGATAGAATGGTGGTCTGGCATTTACGGTGCCAGCAGGATAATTAAGCAAAATTGTATGGGTTAATTGAGTGTGTGTGCTCAGTATATACTGAACAATATAATAATTAAAGTAGGGATCACTTCCGCCAGATACATTCAGGTAATTGTCCTGAAATGCCAGTGACCAAACAAAAAAATTCGAGAAGAACATGTAAAGAGCAAAGAGAGATATCAGAACCGGTACTTCTGGATGCCTGGTTATATTTTGCTTAATTCGATCTGTAATTTCCATAGATTAATTTCGATAATGAAATCTTAATATAAAAATTTACCTTATTTTTAATCATTATTGCCTTCGTGTAACTTTTTTGCAAGGTATTCAAATTTAATTTTGCTATAAAATATGGGATAATTTCTTTTGACAATCAGTACAATAATTATAGAAATTATTATAAGTGCAAGGAGCAAATAATTAATAATAGCAAAATAGCCGTTATTGCCATAAAGCGAAAGCAAAAAGGCAATTGTAAGTATAATTGAAGATAAAGCTGGAACCAGCAGCTTTTTTCTTTTAAATAATTTCATCAGTGATATATTTGATATAACATGGATTATAATATAAATAAAACTTATTATTCCGGCGATGATTACAAAAGAATTGAAGAATCCAGCGTAATAGCCACTGAATATTCCAATTGCAATGGAAACTGCGAATAATGCTGACAAAAATTTACTTCGGTTGAATTTTTTGCGGATATTAAAATCAAGATAGAATTTTGGGAGCATGTGAATGAAGGCATTTAAATATGAAACACTTAAATTAAAAGCACTTAAAATTCCAAAGAATGAAAATATTATCAAAAATGGTGTTCCCAGCTTCGTGTTTACAAGCTCTGTTATATAAAATGAGTTCGTTTCGTAGGCAGCAAGTCCTGTAAATCCTGCAAAGATAAGCAATGCAAAAGCCGAAAAAACCATCATTAATCCTGATATGCTGAAAGAGATCAACAGGGATTTTGGAGTATTTTTATGCGCTCCGAATGTTTGTTCCGAAAGGAATATGCTGGAACCACCACCGGAAAAAGCCAGTATGCCGAATATAACACCAAAGAAAAATGGATTAAAAGAGAACTTTATTCCAGAGAATGAGAAATCCGGAGACCTGAATATTATAAATATAATGCTCATGAAAATAATAAATATAATTTCAAGAAATCCGGCAATGAGTGTGTATCTGATAGAAGCTTTCAATCCTCTTGAAACAACAAAGTATACTGCTGCAATAAACACTATTAAAAATATATATTTGCTGAAAGTATTATTAAATCCGAACAGCTGAAGAATGGAATATAGAAATCCGGAGATAAAAAGGGAAATATTTGGAACTGTCAGTATTGAATATATAATGTAAAGCAATAAAACAAAAAAACCGGAAGCTTTGCCAAGAGCATTTCCAACGTATGAATAATAACCACCATTTGTAATATACATCTTTGAAAATGAATATAGTGTATATAGTGTAAAATAGGAAAGAAGGAATGAAAACATAATTACAAACGGAAGCATAGACCCTGAATATGCTGCTATAATGGAAAACAGTGCGATAAAATCCAGCATTGGCCCTATAGAAGTAAATGACTGCATTACTGCCCCTTTGAGATTTATGGATTCCATTGGTAGGTATTATTGCATCGTTAAAATTATTATTTATGGTATTGCATTGGTCATATGCTGAAAACGGATGCAAATTGTTTTTTAATAAAACTATGTGCCGGTAAAAATGTAGAGGATAACAGCCATTTTATGGCAAGTTGCCTCACGCATTATTGCTTTTTAAAAGTGTAAATAAATTATCAAGATTGATCTCAAGGAATGCGACAGGATTCTGGATTCCAAAGTCCTGAAGAAGTAAAGGAGACATTTCACCTATTATTCCTAAATTCATGTTATTTGCTATTATATCTCCACCTCTTCCTGCAATGATTTCTTTATGATTGCCCTGCAGCACTTTTGTATCCACATTAACTGTTCTGTGCATTAAGTATTCCAGTACTCCGTAAATATCAGAGTATGAAGCTTTTGAACTAGAGTAAATTACTGAAAGATGGTTTTCCTGCTTTCCTGAAACTACAACATCACCTGCCTCAAATATCTTTAAAGGAAGCTTTCGCCTCTTATTTATGGCAAGGAGATTCATCATACCTGGAAACAGCTTATCCCTTATTACTGAATATTCCAGGCTTTTCGGATTTGCAATGGATACTTCTCCTGAATATTCTGTATTCCTGTAAAATTCCCCGGAATTTAAAACAAATGTCCTGACTTCCTGATAATTTATAGATATGAGTATGTCCTTTATTATATTTTCATCTTCATTAAAGGAAAATGGAGTGCCAGTACCACCGGTATTCAGCGGTTGTAACTGGATATTGCCATAGCCATATGCTTTTGCTATATCCTCAATAACATCGACTGGCCCCATGACATCAACACGGTTTCCTGGCACATATACGCTGTATCCGCCAGACATGACATCACACCTGTATCCCATCTTTCTCAGCAAAATAGTGGAATTTTCAGGTTCAATGCCCATGAGCTTTTGAATTTCCCTGTGGGTGAGCTCTATTTCCCTCCAGTCATATTGGATTGCTTCTTTATTATCATCTGAAATTGATACTTCATAGCCCAGATAGTACATCTCATAGGCAAAAAGGTACATTGCAGAAAGTACCGCATTGTAGTCCGTGCCGGTAATGTCAAAAAAAAGCCGGGACGTATTTTCACTTATTCTGGATTTAATGCCGTTAATGATCGGCGGCATGGATAATACATCGTTGTCTTTATCCAGTATAACTGGCACCATTTTATCTGATGAAATGAGTTTTTTAAATTCCTTTCCCTTATCATGTTTTTCCAGTATTTCCTTTGCAGTGCCATGGAAATTGTCATAAGTGGTAAATTCTAAAGTTTCTTTATTTTTCATAGTGAAATTGAATGGTGGTGATATATTATCAAGGTCGTGTATTCCTATAGCCATCTTTTTCCTTGACTTGCCTATATTTTCATGAAGTTTTTCCTGATAGTCTATTATATGGCTATAATACTTTCCAAGCTTTTTCCCATGTGCAAAAAAGGACATTGCATATGGCCTCTCAGCTTTTGAAGAGGCATCTGCATGTAACAACGTGTCAGATCTGCCAAGGACAGGTTTTATCCGGTAATTTCCATCATAAAATATTTTCATATTGCATTTCAATGCGTAAAATGAAAAGAGGTCAGGGCGGTCAGGATTAAATTCTATTTTTAATTCATTATCATTCTCTTCAATTGAATAACCAATAATACCTGCAAAATCGTTTAATTTTGAATAATAAGTAGCACCTATATCATTGATTAAATTTTGTTTTTCATCTTTTATGACTACCATTAAGAACCTATATCTATAATTTATATAAATTTAGTTTTTTGTTTTTCCCTTTGCATACTCTTTTAATATAAATCTTATAAGGTCATTTACTGAAATAGCATTGCCGTTATTTACCTCTTCTTCGAGTTCAGTATATATATTTCTGGGCAATTTAAGATCAACGTTGCTTGTAACGTTGTTGTGGTTTTTTATTATGAATTCATTAATTGCTGCACGTATTGCTTCAGAAATGCTGTTATACTGGTTTCTGTCTACTATTTCCTGAAGTTGATCGAGAAGGTCTTCAGAGACTCTTATGGTAATTCTGTACGGAACTGACATCTGAATGCATTAAATTAACTGCCAATATAAAGTTTTCCCATATCCCTGCCTGGATACTATGAATATTATTGTTAAAATCAGTTTTTTCACTGTGCTTTCTATAATAATATATATTAGATATTTCTTATGAAAAATGAGAGAAATGTATTACCTCATAAAATATGGGTATGATGGCAGCATGTTCACTGGCTTTCAGAGGGGAAATGGAAATAATAGTGTTGAGGATTCTATTATTAGAGTTCTCGAAAAATATAGAATAGGCAATAATATAGAAAGCGCAGCAAGAACTGACAGATATGTATCTGCTAGAGGAAATGTTATGCTTATAAATACAGAAAAAAATATTGATGATGCATTGGGAATTTTAAATGCCAGAATTCCAAATATATTCTTTTATTCTTATGCGATGCTGGATGGCTATTTCAATCCCCGCCATAATTCCATGAAAAAATATTCGTATATTTTAACAGATGATGTAGATATAAAAAATTTAATGGAAAAATTAAATGAGTTTACAGGCCAGCATGATTTCAAAAATTTTTGCAGGCTTGATATCAGAAACACTGTCAGAACTGTTAATTCAATCGATTATACATACTATAATGGATTTTACATAATCAACGTTTATGGTAAAAGCTTTGTATGGCACCAGATAAGAAGCATGATGGCATTTGCCCTGATGGGATATAAAGACCCATTTTCCAGGGAGAAGAAATTTACCTACTTAGCAGATCCGGAGCCGCTGATATTGATGGATATATATTATGACAATATTAATTTCATAACGTTCGATTTCATGCGCCATAAAAATTATTACAATAGAATGGAAAAATTGGTTAAAATCAAATACGTTCTTTATGAAGAATTTTCTGGAAATATAAATGAAGTATAAAAAAATGATATTATAAATTGAAAAATAAAAATAAAATTATATATAAATTAGTTCTTATGTGCTTAATGACAACAGAACAGTTAGATTTAAAAGACTCATATTTAAAAGAATGCGAGGGGAAGGTTGTTATGTGTGAATTTACAGACCTTACCGTGGACAAAACCATATTTTTCCCAACCATATATGGACAGCAAAATGACAAAGGAGAGATTGTAATTGATGGAAAAACATTTGGAATAGTGGATGTCTGGACTGATGGGGACTATATACACCTTATTTCACTTGACACATATCCAGACAATACAGCCGGAAAAACAATAACTCAGAAACTTGACTGGAACGTCAGAAACATACATATGAGATTCAGGACTGCAATGTTTATACTTTCAGGCCTGGCATATAAATTCTACAATGCAAAATCAAGAATAGGCCAGACTTATGATGATAAAGCGTGGATAGACCTTTATATTGATAATATCACTGAAGATATAGTTAAAAATATATCGGAGGAAGCAAACAAAATAGTGAAGGAAAACATTCCTGTAAAAATTCAATACATGAACAACAATGATTTTCCCAGAGAGAAACAGAGGCTTTCATATTCTACTGGAACATTGCCAGATGATGAAGAACTCAGGGTTATAAACATATCGGGGCTACCATTGCAGGCTGACTATGGACTTTATACAGGAACAACTGGTGAAGTCGGAGAAATTGAAATTGCAAGTTCAACCGTTAAAGGCAAAATAGACAAGAGGCTTACAATAACTCTAAAATAAATTATGCTTATTTATTTCCCATTTATAAGGAGTCTTGGAATCCATGCCGCTGAAGCTGTGAATGGAGGAATTTAATATAATTAATTTATATGTGTAATTGAAATTTAGAAGATCTGGCTATAACCGATAAATTCAATTAAGTGTATTTTATCTGATTTTATATGAATGAACTGGATTTAATTAATAAAATGAACAGGGGCATTGCGTATGCAGGAATTGCCATCGCTATTGTTGCATTTTTCTTCACAATCCCGTTTCTCATAAAGGATATTGATTCAATAAAAGGAATGTCGGGCAGTTATTTTTATCTTAATATTACGATCACGGCAAACATAGCATATGTGCTCATAGCAATAGGCATTATTATGGCAATAGCTTCATTTTTCCCATTTTTTTATAATAATGCAAAATTTGCAAGTTTTGATGTGAAAAACAATGCCTATTACTTTTCTGCCCTTTCGGTTTATCTTGCTGTTCTGGTATTTTCATCAGTGATTATTGAAGTATTTGACCCTTCTATTGCCATAAGCTCTGTGAGCCATATGCCACTGGGAAAACAGAATTTCATTTACCTTATGAGCTCCGTATTTCAGGTTCTTATATTTGAGTTTGTACCAATTACAGTCTTGCTTGCAATAGTCCTTCTGGCTACCAAGAAGTTTAAGCTCTCCATCTTTCTTAATCCTTATGGGAAGGTGAAAAATTATACTGTAATTTTTATGCTGGTGCCGGCAGCTGTATCAGTTTTAATTACAAATTACAATTTAGCCGATTCCGTATTGATTTATCTCTCAACAATGGTATTGAGCTTTATTTATATAAGATATGGATTGTTCAGAACAGTTCTTGCAAGTTTCGTATCATCATTCATTGAGTTTGCAATTACTGCATTTTCAAATAACGTGATTATAGCCTCCATTATATCAGCTTTTGTATTTATCTGGGCATTTGCAGGGCTTTATACTTTAACTTTTTACATGGTGGACAGGAATAGAAAAGCTTCAAAAAATTCGGATATAGGTAATTCAGGAAATGCTGAAAACCCTGATCCAGCAAAAAAAATTCAGGAAAGAATAAAAACCCCTCCGGATGAATTATGGATCCGCAGTGCCTGCCCAAACTGTGGAAATGTTGAATACAAAATAAATTCAGATATGTCTATGGAATGCACAAAATGCGGCCAAACACTGAACAGAGACTATGTAGGGCCGTACAATATTATTATCAACAACGTTATGGGAAGAAGGCAGCCATAATATATTGCTATGCGCATATTTAATGTGGCTGTAGCTCAGATTATTTACTTATCCGTTTTTGCTTCTAACTTTTTCACTCTTCCGGTGTATACATGCAACATTGTATCCATTCCTGGAATAGTGATTATAGGTGCCATACCTGCAAGTTACAACTATTACATAGATTAAAAGCCCAGAAACACTAAAAAAGGCCGAATCAACAAGCACAGAAGAGATAAATTGAAGTAAATTAATTTTAAATTTAATTATATTCAAATGAAGTAGTTTAAACAATATAATGGGGTTTTGGAGTTAATTTAGATGAGAAAGCATCCTGGTGCTATATATAATGTGAAGAATGTAGATCAAATTACTGTAGTTGAAGAAATAAACGGG
>NZ_JBBIRC010000047.1:0-10260 GCF_037442045.1 Ferroplasma sp.
CTATTCTTTATTTTTTACAGGCTTTTCTGATATGTTCTGATCAAAATTCTGGTAAAAGTCATAGTTTATGACATCATACTGTTCTTTTCTAGACATAATCTTGTCTATGAATACTTCCTGTGTTCCGTATTTTTTTAAATCTTCAAGTGCATCATCCATTGCCTTTGCTGCAGTTCTAAATAATGTAACAGGGAATATAACGAATTTATATCCCATCTTTTCAAACTCATCGGCCCTTATGAACGGCGTTTTTCCGTATTCAGTCATATTTGCCAGCAATGGGAAATCTGTATTTTCAGCAAAATATTTGAATTCTACTCTGTCTTCAAGTGCTTCTGGGAATACTATATCTGCCCCTTCCTTAACATATATCTTTGCCCTTGAAAGAGCATCTTCCATACCGGTAACTGTTCTTGCATCTGTCCGTGCTATAATCAGTGCATTATTCCTGGCTGCAACAGCAGCCCTTATTTTTTCAACCATGTTGTCTTTTGGTACAACTTCTTTACCATTTAAATGCCCACAGCGCTTCGGAGAAACCTGATCCTCTATTTGAATTGCAGAAGCCCCGGCTTCTTCCAATAGCTTCACAGTTCTGTAAACGCTTAATGTTTCCCCAAATCCAGTATCTGCATCAACTATAATCGGTATATCTGTTATTTCATGGATCTTTCTTACCATGTCAGCAAGTTCAGTTAGGGTTATTACTCCAAGATCTGGCAATCCCATGGAAGCGGTGAGCCCTCCGCCGGAAAGATAGACAGCCCTGAATCCTTTTCTTTTTGCAAGAAGTGCTGAAAACGGATTGTACACGCCAGGAACTGATAAGAATTTATAATCAAGAAGTTCAGACAAGCTCTACCACCTCCCTGTCTTCCATTGTCCAGAGAGCAGGCAATGAATCGGTCATGCCTGTAAGCCTTATAAATTTGGACTCAATTTCCCTGTCTGTCATGGGATTTTTATAATGCCCTTTTGGGATTTCTACAGTGCTTTCTACAGTTTTTCCACCGGATTTTGCTTCTATCCTGACTGGCAGTTTTTCAGGGTATTGCTCTGTGTATTCTTTTAGCTCTGTAACATGTATTTTTTCCATTAATGCTTTAATCTGCTTATTATTTAAATCGCTGTAATTATTTACCCAGAAATCTTTATTTATAAGCGTTGATGCTATTATAAATGGTAAGCTATGGTCGGCAGTTTCCTTGTTATCAGGATGCCACTTTTCTTTATCTGCAAGTATTGATACTGCAGCCTCATAAGTATAAACATTTATCGAATCAACATGATTTATGTCCAGATCATTTGCAAGCTTAAGGGATGCTTCAACTGGAGCCATTGCATGATATTCAACTGGATATTTTTTAATGTATGTTCTCATTATACCGTTTGTGCTCTTGCCCTCAAGCTTTGAGAAATCCATATCTGGTGCCACTACATTTTTAAACCCAAGTTTTCCAGACAGTGGCTCTGATGGGGAAGTAAATCCATAAAGCGTTGCAAGTGTACCAAAAACAGAGTTTCTTGCGCTGTTTGCAGCTGCACCTGCTTTCCACATTGTGAGTTCGCCTACTCTGGGCTGCCTGAGTGCAATATGTGGTACCAGTGAAATAGAAATTGCATTTATTATCTGCTTTTCATCAAAGTCAAGTAATTTGGAAAGGGCTGCAGCCATTGCAATTTCAGTAAAATTCACATGGTCATATCCTTTTGCCCTTAATGATGTTGAATCGCATAGCCTGGTGCCAATTTCATATCCTACAGCAGCTGCGGTGATCATATCTTTTCCTGTTTTATTGAAAATTGATGATATTGATATGAGCGGTCCGAACATATCGCTGGGATGCAGGGGTTCCTTTGACAAATATGTATCATTGAAATCCATATACCTTATTATTAGAGAATTGAGAAATGCTGAATAATCCGGTGAGGATGTGCCCATGCCGATGATTTTGGCATTTCCCGGATAAAGGCCTATCATCTTCTTAATTTTTGAAGCAGCTGGAGAATCCATGGAAGAATATGCAACACCAAGGGCATCTATGAACCTTCGCTTAACCTCTTTTTTTACTTCCCCGTCTATATCGTTGCTGGATATTCCACTTATAAACTCACCCAGTTTATTTTCAATTGCCATGCTAAATAATAACGATTTATAATATATTGTTTGTTATTGCGAAATAGGTATGATTTTAAGCACAATGTCTAGTTTTTCATTTTGCTTTTGAGAAATATGTTATCTCATGTAAAAAACCTACCTATTATAATATAAACAGGAACAGAGAAGAGGAAGACACAAATAGTGTGATTACCTTAGAGTGCTTGCCCTACTTGTAAGATTTATGCGTTGGAGATACTATAATTTCAGGAGTTTGCTAACATACCTAACAAAATTTATAACCCAATGTATAAATTTATATACAGGAATAAATTATATCTTTAGATTGACATATAAAAAAAATAAAAATCAAGGCAATTCAAATTCGGCCAAAAAGAAAGTTACATCAAAAAAAGAAAAATTTAAAGCCGTTGTAAAGAATAAGAATTTTATATGGAGCATGGTTGTAGCAGTAATCATTGTTGTTATTATTGTTATAGCTTTTGCACATCCATTCTTTTTTGCCCCTTCGAGTATCAAGCCTGATAGCTATTACAAAATTTCAGATGGGGATTTGCTTCCTGATGGCCATTCGGGAATATTCTTTTTATCATGGCTTGGATGCCCGATAGGAGCTACAGATTCATGGGCTATTTATCATGGCATTAATTCAACAACAAATATATCCGGGCATGTTGAATTGCATAGCGCTCTTAAAAACGATATTTATTCAAATGATATTACCGGCCAACCTGGCCTTCTGTTTAATGGCAACTTTACTTTTAATTATAAAGGCAATACCTTTACATTTTATCCACTTTATATGTACAATGAAACTATGACTGGAACAGTTAATAATGGAACTATACATGGTTCTCTGGCATCATATGGCCTTTCACTGATAAACTCTACATATCCGGCAAAGGTAGCAGCTATGTTCAATAAATATGCTACTGATATTACCTACAAAGGCCATTTAACAACTACATTCATAATAACAGGACCTCATGGAACATATATACTTAATGCATTCATGTATACTCCCGTTTCAGGAGGGATACTTGGAAGTGGTTCACCTGATCCACCAGACTGGTCTCCAAATTCACCATCATATGTAATGTCCCATCTTGGTAGTTCAAAAACAATAACAGGTGCCGCATCCACATTTATGAGTTATGTTGGTAAAGCAGCATAAAAGAAAAAAGATATTTATTATTTATTTATAACCTGCTATGCCAAAATTATATTTAATTGGTACAGGCCCAGGGGACTATAATGAACTTACAGGAAATGCAGTGGATTGTTTGAATGATTCCGATATAATTATGGGCTACAGCAAATATATTGAGTTAATAAGTAATATTATAAAAGGCAAAGAGGTTGAATCTGGCTCTGTAACTGATGAAATAGAACGGGCCAATACGGCAATAAGCCATGTTCTATCAGGCAAGAATGTTTCCATTGTATCCAGCGGGGATTCGGCCATATATGGCATGGCCGGAATAGTTTTTGAAATAATTGCAAAACACGAATACGATATCGATGTTAAAATCATTCCCGGTATAACAGCAATCAGCTCAGCAGGTTCATTGCTTGGTGTTCCATTCATGAATGATTTTTGTTCAATAAGCCTCAGCGATAAACTTACTCCAGAAGATATTATACTCAAAAGAATCAATGCTGCCGGGAGTGGCGACTTCGTTGTTGCACTTTACAATCCTGTGAGCATAAAGCGTACAGAGTTAATCAAGAAAGCAAGGGAAATTATGTTAAAATACAGGGAAGGAAATACGCCTGTTGGAATTGTAAGGAATGCCTACAGGGAATCCGAGTCCGCTATAATATCAACGCTTGATGATTTCTTAAATTATAATATAGATATGTTTACACTGGTGGTAATTGGCAATTCCAGTACATATACATATCAAAAATATATGATTACACCAAGAAATTATGACAATAAATACAATATTTAGCCTATAAAAAACTATATAACTTTATGAACAATATTTAATGGTGTTTGCAACAGAATCCGGTGGATTGATTAAAATCGAATCGGGTGAACGAAGATTATCGATGAATTCAGACTCTGACATGATTTATTATTCACTGGAAGACAGAACATATAGAAGAACCAATATGAACGATTTTGTAGAGTTCAGGTATATTGATGGAAACAGGATTGCAAGGCTGCTGCCAGAGAGTGAAAAGCAATTAGTAGCGAATAACTTTTATGGTAATGTTAAAGAAGCCTCACTGGAATACCCATTTCTTAAAAAACATATAAAGGATTATAATTTTCTAAAAAGCAGAGGGAATGAATTAATGCGTATATACGGCAGCAGAATACCGGTAGTGCCACCTGACAGGTATTTTTCCCTTTATGTAAAAATCTCAAGGGGCTGCCCATGGAATCAGTGTACATTTTGTGAATTGTACAGGGACCAAAGGTATCTGCCATTAAGTTTTGATTCATTTAAAGAGCAGGTTGAAAAACTTTCTATATTCTTTAAAAATTCGGTGACTTCAATGAATGGAATATTTCTTGGAGATGCAAATGCCATAAGCATGGGTTCCAGAGCACTGAACGAATATCTCTTTTTCCTTAACAGCAAATTGCATATGCCACTATATGCATTTTCTGATGCATTTACAACGCCACTTAAAAATATTGATTTTATAAAATTGAAGAATGCAGGAGTAAAAAGAATCTATATTGGAATAGAAAGCGGAAATTCTGCTGTGCTGAAAATATTGAATAAGAAAATAAATTTAAAAAGTGCAGGAGAATTTATTAAGAAAATAAAGGATGCTGGAATAAATATCGGGCTTATTGTAATGTCAGGATTTGGGAAAGACCATGTTAATGATACTGTTAATTTCCTGAAATCAATAGTATATGCAAAAGGCGATATAATATACATTTCACCTGTAAAGGAATACAACGAATTCAGGGAAATCCTCATTGAGAATGGAATGGAGAAAGAGACAGGGCAAAAGGAATTTGAATACGATATAATAAGAACAAGGCTGAAAGAATCAATAAATATTCCTGTTGTTGTATATAATCTTGATGAAGCAATTTATTGAAAAATTTGATTTTCACGAATAAAGGCATGCAGGGTCTCTGGCAAATATGTCATTATATCTTGCATAAGCCCTCGATCTTGAACCTCCGCATGAATCCGTCCATGCGCAAATTCCGCAGTTGCCTTCGAAATTAGAGCTGTCCCTCAATAACTTTAGTGTTTCATTATTTCTGTATATACTTACTATGGATTTCTCTTTGATATTATCCAGCTTATAAGGAACAAAGCCACTTGGAAACACATCTCCGTTATAACCCACAAATATTATTCCCTTTCCATCCCTTGTATTTGAAATTCTGGATGGTATATTCCTTTTCTCAGGAATTCCAAGGAGATCTATGGTTTTATCCACCAGTTCATAATATAATTTTCCTGAATAATTGTTATTTCCCTGATCGATAATTCTCCTGAATATTGGAGATTCAACTGTTCTAATAGTTATGCCATAATTCATTGCAAAAAGAAGCCAGTGATTGATATCCTCAAATTCAAGGGCAGTTAAATCTTCAGAATCTATAGCTCTTCCAGTCTGTATAAGGAAAAACACTTCCCATGTTTTAACATTATTAATAATCAAGTTTTTCAAAAGTTCAGGCAATTGCTCAATATTTTTTCTCATCACAACAGAATTAATCTGAAGTTTCATATGCATTGCATTCATCAGTTTGATTAATTCCATTGTTTTATCATATACTCCATTGCCCCTCAGCCAGTCATGCATTTCCTTATTTCCGTCAAGTGACAGGGAAGCAGATAGAACATGATGTTTCTGAAAATACTTTATTCTATCATATGTTAAAAGATCTGTCGCTGCAGGGCTTATAGATACAGGTATACCATCCTCTTCGGCCTGTTCTATGATGAAATCTATGTTTTTCCGCCTCATCATATCACCGCCAGTAAGAATGAGCACTGGATATGGCTTTCCAAATTCTGTTATGGAATTAATAAATAACTTTGCATCCTCATCAGTTAATTCATCAGGAAGTGAATTTTCCATTGCTGATGCCCTGCAATGCCTGCATGCAAGGCCACATGCTTTTGTTGTTTCCCAGAATATAAGTATCGGTTTTTCATTATAATCAATCATAATCTTATATGAAAATTCTATATAATAATGAAATGCAAGTCTGTGAACATATTTTTAATAAAGAAAAGAATTAAATAGCTTTTTCACCAAATCTTTTTTCAAGTTCAATGAACTGCTTATTTATTTCCTCAGGCACAGGGTTTATGGATAAAATAAATTGTTTAATCTCATTTAGCTCTTTATTCCATTCTGTGCTGTCAATGGATAATAATCTTTCCACATCATCTTTTGATATGTTTAGCCCTGTTGTGTTTATATCTTCAGGTTTTGGCATAAATCCCAATTTTGTCCTGTTTACAGGTGCTGTGCCATTTATTCTATTTATCATCCATTCTATTACCCTTATATTTTCACCATAGCCGGGCCATATGTATTTGCCACTCTGGTCTTTTCTGAACCAGTTCACATAGAATATAGAAGGCAATTTAAGGTTCTTATTGCTAAACGAGAGCCAGTGTTCAAGGTACTGTGATATGTTATAACCAATGAAAGGCCTCATGGCCATAGGGTCCCTTCTAACTTTTCCAACGGTGCCTTCTGCGGCTGCGGTCTGCTCTACACCCATTGATGAGCCTAAAAGAACTCCATGATTCCAGCTAAACGCCTGATATACAAGCGGTACAGTATCTTTTCTTCGCCCCCCAAATATTATGCCGCTTAATGGAACGCCATTCGGATTATTGAAATCGCCTGAAAGTTCTGGATACTGCTGTACTGGCGTTGTAAATCTTGAATTGGGGTGTGCTGCCTTTTTATCTGTACCATGAATAAATTCTTTTCCGGTCCAGTCTGTTATTGTTCCCTCAGGAAGTGGAAGGTCATCCCACCATGGCTCCATATTTTCAGTTAATCCAACATTTGTAAATATTGTATTTTTATTTATAGAGTTCATGGCATTTGGATTTGTCTTCATGCTGGTCCCAGGAACAACCCCAAAAAAGCCGCTTTCCGGATTAACTGCATATAATCTACCATCATTTCCTGGCCTGATCCATGCTATATCATCACCAATAAGCCTTGTTTTCCAGCCTGCTTTTGTATACATTTCAGGAGGTTTTATCATGGCGAGGTTTGTTTTTCCACTGGCGCTTGGGAATGCCGCAGCAAAATAATATTTCTCTTGAGCTGGCGTTTCAACTTCAAGAAGAAGCATGTGTTCTGCAAGTGTGCCTTCCTTTCTCGCATTAGCACTGGCTATTCTCAGTGCATGGCATTTTTTGCCTAAAAGTGCGTTTCCACCATAGGCAGAATTTAAGCTAATTATATGCGCATCGTATGACGTTCTTCTAAATGGAAAGTGAAGTATATACTTATTTTCTGGATCAAGGTTTAATGAAGCATGTATTCCTCTGACCCAGTCTTTGTCTTTATTGGAATTGTCAATTGCCTTTTGCCCCATATGTGTCATAATTTTCATATTTGCCACGACATATGGGCTATCTGTGATTTCCACACCAAGTTCAGAGAATTTTGAGTTCATTGGGCCCATGAGGTATGGAACAACATACATTGTTTTTCCTTCCATTCCATTCTTAAGAAGTTTTGAAACTATTCTCTCTGCCTCATTAATTTGCATAAAATTATTTAAGGGGCCAACATCGTTTTTGTTATCAGCACATATAAATGTAGCTTTTTCGGTTCTTGCAACATCCGTAAGTGCGCTTCTATAGAGATAACTTCCTGGATATGATTTTTCATTCAATTTAATTATTTCATCCCTGTCCAGCATCCCATTAATAATAGTCTGATATTCTTTATCGCTGCCATCACAAAAATATATATCTTCTGGATTTGTGAGTGCGGCTATATCCTCTGCCCATGTTTCTATATTCATTTTTCCTGAATATTCCATTACATCACCATAATCAGATAAAATTAAAATTTTATTCTGATTTAATAGATTATCGAATGAAGTATTTAAAAGATTTTCTATTATTTGCCATTTATTTTGATTATACTTCAAAGTATATGTTGGAATTGATTAAAATTTGCTTTTATAAAGGAAGTTTTTAAATAGTAAAAAGGTGTTTACTGGGTTTGTTATTTACGATAAATTATTTCAGAAACCATATTATTTCTTTATAGCATAAAATGAAAATTATTTTATGCGTATCCATTAGATTATTTTGATTATAAATTTATTCCTAATTTTTAGTTAAAAAGCAGGATTTATTAAAAGTTGAAAATACTCAAAAATATTTACAAAAAACATTGGTTTGCACATAAAACGGTTATCGTTCTTAAAACATTGTGCATTGTTATGCAACATGTTCATTCGCAGCGTAAGCAGTCTCAGTCCTTCCTGTTTCAGGCATGTCAGGTATGCCCAATGTACAGGTATTCATCCTTCATGGACTGCCAGGAGGCTGACGCACTCACGGGGAACGGTTCTCCGCAAAGGTCAAGGCCACGGAGGGCTATTGCAAGTGATGCAATCCTGTCCCTGTTGTAGTCCTGACCACAGTTTGTACATCTGGATATTTTCCACCTTGGGTGCTTTAATTTACCACCGCATACAGGACACTCGGATGAGGTCCCACGTGGATTAATATATACTATTTTTCTTTCAGATTTGTATTCAACCATTTTCTGGAATTGATAATATGGCCATCTGTTCAGGTATGTCCGGAATTTCTTACCCTTATCATCACCACTCTTCCTTATTCCTTTTAGGTCTTCGAATACAAATGATGCTTCAGGGTTATCCTTCACCAGTTTTGCTGAGGTTTTGTGCATTGCATCCTTTATTATTTTTCTCTGCCTTCCCCTTGCCTGTTTCAGTTTCCTGCTGCGCTTTGCAGGATTCCTCACATGCTTCTGCAGTTTCTGCCTCCTCCTCGAGAAGCTATTCTGGATCTTTGCAATGTTTTTCACATGTACTGTATCCACATTTGTGATCTGGTTGTCTGCAGGATTGATTGTGGTGAGATCTATGGTATTGAAGTTCAGGTCAGCACCTATGATACTGTTTCCATAGGTCTTTTTATCAGGTATGGAGAAGGATATTGAAACTATATTATCTGTTATAAGTACTTCTGATATTTTGTATTTTGAATAATATATCCATTTCTTGTTACTGCTGTTTACTGGAATGTATTCATATTCACCGGGCTTAATGGTTATCCTGATAGTACTGTCAACGATCTTCACAAGTTCACTGTCAAGTCTCATTGAGAGTTTCTTAACTTCCGGCTCTTTCTTCTTTTTTCTGTTCTTCCTGAATGACCTGAGAATTGCTATGGAAGATCTGCATACCGGATTGATGTGGTGCCTTGCATAATCATATGTGGAGTCAAACCATGGCTTTATTTCTTTCCTGAGATCAATGGGAGATGGAATCTTACCATTTATTATCCTTAACTCCTCTGCATTCATGACACCTTCATGGATGGCATTCTTCATGTCATACAGGTATTCCATCAGAACAGGCGATGGTTCGTATAATGCCACCATACTGAACGTTTGGAACCGGAAGATTTCCATGGATGTGTCATGGCTTCACCGCTTTAAGTATGTCTTTCATCTTCTGTGATTTAAGTCCGTATAATCTTGCAGAGAATGATGTGATTATGGATATTAGATCATTTGTTAGTTCTTTATTTGCTGAAGCTATCTCTTCCCCATCCACCTCAACTATATCAGTGCCATGAATTGCACATATCTGCTCCAAAAGATCAAAGCCAAATCTTGCAAGCCTATCTTTATGTGTTATGTATATAATAGAAACCTTATCCTTCTCTATGAGTTCAAGAAGTTCTTTGAATCCTTTCCTGTTAAATCTCATGCCACTGTTTATGTCTGAAAATACTTTAGAAACAGGGGAAATTGATTTCAGTCTTATAATCTGTTTCTCAAGGTCTTCCTTCTGCTCTATTGAAGAAACTCTTGCATAGATGTAAGTAACTCTTCCGTTCTGTATTCCAAGGATTCTGTTGATCTCACTTTCAGGTATTCTCCTGAAATTGTTCTGCATTCTCACGCAT
>NZ_JBBIRC010000048.1:0-9592 GCF_037442045.1 Ferroplasma sp.
CTGCAGTCTCTGCCATCTTTTCCCTTGTTTCATAAGTTGCACTTCCAAGATGTGGCGTAACTACAATTTTATCAAATGAAAGCAAAGGATTTGTGTTATCAACCGGCTCATTTTCAAAAACATCCAGTGCTGCCCCTTTTATAAGGCCTTCTTTCAGTGCCCTTGCAAGATCAGATTCATTTACAATTTTGCCTCTTGTTCCATTTATTAAAAATGCTGTTCTCTTCATCTTTGAAAATTTGCAATAATCCATGAAATGATACGTTTCATTGTTAAGATCAAGAGCTATTATAACATAATCCGACTGGCGCAATAATGAATCAATATCAACATAATCTGCATCAACATCATGCATGTGCCTGCTGTAATATATTATTCTCATGTCAAATCCTTTAGCTCTTTTCAGTATTGCTTTTCCTATCCTTCCCATTCCTATTATTCCTATTGTTTTGCCATGAACTTCGCTGCCTAGCATAAACTCTGGATTCCATCCTGATTTCCATTCATTCTTTAATATTACATTATTTCCTGACACGATATTCCTTGCCACAGCCAGCATTATCCCAAAAATTAAATCTGCTGTAGCATCGGTAAGAACTTCCGGTGTGTTTGTTACAGTTATTCCATGCTTTTTCGCATATTCCACATCTATATGATCATATCCAACACTGTAAGTGCTTATAACCTTGAGTTTTTTTGCCCTATCAATTATTTCTCTGTCTATTTTCTCATTCAGTGTTATAATAATTCCATCCGCATTTTCAATATTTGATAAGATCCACTCTCTCATATCACCAGTTCCAGGGAAATAATCAATGTCCATGTTCTCTATGCTTTTCAGGTAATTGCCCGGCAGCTCCCTTGTTACAAGAATTTTATACATAGATTACATTATAATAAAAAGAATATATCATTTTCTCTTTGTTGTGCTATATAGCAACAGAAATATTAATTACATGTCTTGTATAACCAATTGATCAATTGAGCATAATAACATCACTTACTGTAACTATTATAAAATTCGTAGAGGCGATTATAATAAAATTAGGGTTGACTGGGGTTTTCTTCCTCATGCTGCTGGAAGGAATGCTTTTGCCTATACCTTCAGAGGTTGTAATGACATTTTCTGGGTATCTTGCTTATTATGGACTTCTTGATCCATTTAATTCATTTTATTCCATTACTCTTTTGTTATTATTCGGTTCTGTAGGAGATCTTGTTGGTGCATGGATAGCCTATGGAATAGGAAAATACGGTGGAGATCCTTTTATACTGCGGTATGGAAAATACCTTTTCCTGAAACCTGATACAATAGAACGGGTGAAGGCATGGTTCGTTAAATACGGAGACCTTTCAGTCTTTACAACAAGATTTTTACCGGTATTCAGAACGTTTATATCAATACCTGCAGGCATAGCAACTATGGATTTCAAGAAATTTTCCTTTTACACCCTTGCAGGAGATATGATATATAATGCAGTTTTGATCTATCTCGGGATACTTTTTGGCTCACACTGGGAGATTCTTCTTAAATATTTTGACGAATATTCATATATCGGGATAGCTGTCTTTATCCTCGTTCTCCTGTATTTTGGAATCAGAATAATTAAGAACAGAAACCGTAAAATATTATCTAACAAATAAATAATATACTAATAAACAATATACTGTTATATGTTTTCAGATTCAGCAGATGTTGTTAACAAGTCTTTTCGTTATCTGCTTATTTCCCGGGCACTCAGAAGTTCCGCCCTGATATTTGTTACACTTGCATTGCCACTTTATCTTCACTATTTACATTTCTCACTTATAATTATAAGCCTTATCTATATTCCAATAATAATTTTCAATGTTGTTCTTGTACTGATTCTTGGAAGGCTTGGCGACAACATAGGCTATTCAAAAATACTGATAATAGGAGAAGCATTTCCTGTTGTTGGATTATTGATGCTTGCAGTTTCCACAAATGTATACGTCATAGTTTTAGGTGCAATGATTGCAGGAATAACAGGTGGCGCAGGAGGCATGAGAGGGGCATTTTCACCTGGCATGACTGCCTTTGTTGCAAATAATTATCCTGGAGAAGGAAACCGTGTTAACAGGCTATCGCTGCTTACCGCAACTGCATCATTCTTCTCTATTTTTGGCGGGCTATTCATGTCATCATACGGTTTTGTGTCAAATATTATTGGAGTTCTGGATTTTTACCGCCTTTTCTTTATAATATCTTTTCTTCTTGTTGCTGGATCATTAATGGCACTGTCAAGATTGCATGAATACAGAAGGCCTAAAAAAACAACAAAGGTGATGAAAAAAACCAGTTTTAAATATCTTTTAAGGATTATATTGCCAAATAGTATCAATGCAGCGGCTATAGGAATAGCAATGCCTCTTCTTCCATTATTTTTTGAATTGAAATTTCATATTGACCCGGGAATGGTTGGAAATATATATACAGTAGCATATGCCTCAACAGCTATAGGATCATTTGTATCAGGCAGGTACATCAATGGCAGAATAGATTCACTGAAAATGGCATCAATAGCACATGTACTTCAGGGTGCATTGTTCATAATAATAGCATTCACTCCATTCCTATTTATAGCTTCAGCAATATATGTTGGCAGGATGGCCGTAGCAGGTATTGGTTCACCAATGAGGGGCGCAATAAATGTGCGTGGCATAGATAAAGAAGATTATGGCACTTCAACATCAATACAGGGAGTTTCCGGCAGAGGTTCACAGCTAACTACCGGCGCATCCGGTTATCTCATGGATCTTAATCTGGCATTTCCATTGGTAATCGGCGGGGCATTGCAGGCTGTTGGTGGTGTTATTTACTACGTAGCTGTAAAATCATGGCATCCTGAAAAAAATACTGTAAAACCTGTATCTTCAAAAATCAATTAAGAAAATATTGATTTTATTTTATCATCGAGATTTATAGCCCCCAGGCAAAGCAATTTCAGCGGCTCCTTCCCTATTACAGTCATGGATGCATTTTTAATAGCCATGCCAAAACTTTCTCCCTCGGAAAATCCAAGATAATTGGAAGCGATAGCCCTTATAGGGTCTGAATGGGAAACAAATATGTATTTGCCTCTATAGTCACTCATGCAGGCTTTTACACGTTCCTGCAAGTGTTCCCATGTTTCCATGCCAAGAGTTTCTCTAATATCACCTGTAATGTGTGTATTTGGGTATAAGTTATTGACAAATTCATCTGCTTTGTGACCCTTTGCCTTGCCAAGGTAAACTTCTTTTAATCTTTCATCGATTTTAATATCAAGCCCAACGTAATTGGAAATAATTTTTGCAGTATCATATGCTCTTTTTATCGGGCTGCTTACTATTCCATCGAATTTAAGCCCTTTCAACTGTTCAGCAGTTCTTTCAGCCTGCTGTTCTCCCAGTTCTGTAAGTGTATTACCTGAAATATCATCCGACAAAATTTTTTCAACATTTATATTGCTTTCACCATGCCTTATAAATATGTATGCTTTCATATGGAAGTGGATAAAATAAGGCTTAATAAATATGTATGTATTATTTCTAATATAAGAATTCAATCAGTTATTCAGGTGATAAAAATTATATATATCAATAACTTTATTTCTTTGCCCGGTCTGTAGATTCCTGTTTTATGTTAATTTCATCTTTTTTGAATTTTTTTAAATCAAGCAATTTATTGTCCATAAACATCATTGATATTTCTTCTGCGGTGAGACCTTTTGTTTCCAGTATAATAAAATAAAGCATTATGAATGCTATTATAAATCCCGCACTAAAGATAATAACAGAATATTTTAGATGCAATGTAGCATCCTGAACGAGAATATTACGCCAACAACAAAACTTGTAACGCAGTCTGTCAATGCAGTAATTGCAGTAAATAGTTCTCTTCTACTGTAGTGAAATATTCTAACCTTATAAGTCAGGTCATAACACCCTCTTTAATTCCAAAAAATATTAAATACTCTACAAGGTCAAATCGCGCATCGGTATCATAATTGAATAAATTAAAATATCACCAACGAAAACACTTATTACCATCTAAACAAGGATAAATAAAGAGTATATTCAGAGAATGTATTTCTATAGTGTAATTATTCAAAACTTATTTAGTATTAATAATATTTTAGAAATATTTAAATATAACATTTGGATATTATAAAATCTATTAACCACCTGATAAATGTCAAACTTTATACTTTTGATTAAAAATGTAAAATATATGATTTTAAGAAATATGAATTATCTACCAGATTAAAAGGAACAGTTTATAATTTAACATGAATCTTGAATATTAAATACGGATAAAGTTCAAGGATGTAATGTACATCGTCAATTGATAAATGTGAAGTACAATAAGTAAAATTATTAAGAGGGTTCCTCATCTTTTTTAAACATGTGAGTTGTATGTTATTGTAGAGCTGTTGAATTTCATTAGATTTGCCAGATACTGCATATACCTGTTGAGTTGTGATTATTTCGATTGTGGCTTTTTTTCGTAACAAACCTTTCTCATTATATTTAATGTTTTTAACCTGTTCTATAGGTGCGGTTACCAAACCAATTTTTTTGGCTATAAGACCTTTAGATTTAAACCATATAAATCTTCTATCAGTTACATACATTTTATAAGGATTACCATTCAATTCCACTTCTTCGGAAGATTCAAAAACTATGTTTTCACCTGGCATAATAAAATTTTTTAAATGTCTACCCAAAATGATGTTTAAGAATTTTCTATATAAATATTGGCAACTCGAATCTTATTTTATTAATATATCTTGTAGATACATTATATATTATAGCCAATTTTATTGATAATTCTCCTCTTTCTTTCTGTTTAATTCCTTCATATTTTTGTATTTATAATTTTATGCTATGGCTTTTTGTTTTATTAATATACGAGTTTAATGGGAATTGCTATACAAGAGAAAATAACCGAGTTAATTATATATTGTATTTTTTTCCGTTTAACTTCATTTTTTCTTTAACTCTTTTATCTATATTATAATGTTTATATAAGAACTCAATTTGGGATATGATAATAGTTTTTACAAACATTAAAAATAATCAATTCCATGACAATCCTGAATAAATAGGGTTAAGTTTTTAACACATGCGAATAGTTTGATAAAATGTAAACTTTTTTTTGGTTTTATGTATATTTCCATTAATAATATGGGGCTGACCGGATTTGAACCGGTGACCTCCCGGTTATCAGCCGGGTGCTCCAACCAAGCTAAGCTACAACCCCGTGAGACCCTTATCGTTAGAAATTAAATAAATATTTCTATAATTCCTTTTCTATTTTTCTAATTTGTTCAAGATCATTGCATACTTCACATATATCTCCAGGAGTAGGGGCACCGCATATTCTGCATTTATTCAGAACAGTATTTTCTTTTATATAATTATCCTTTATTGCAGGCCTGGTTTCATCAAAGAATTTTACTATTGCAAATTTGGTACCCGGCGTTTCTTTTTCCAGTTTCTCTACAATTTCCCGGAATGAATTTCTCTGCGCCATGCTATAGTATGGACACCAGCTTGAATCAAAATCTATGCCGCTCAATATTGCGTATAGAACAACCTCTTTCTCCGGTATTTTCCTCAAAGGCAGTATTCTTGGCACCAATCCTTCCCTTGTATATGTATGTGGCGCCATCCTTGCATATCGTGCAACATCACCTTTTGCAACGTTCATTAAAATTGATTGTGCATAATCATCTAGATTTATACCCAGTGCAACATAATCGGATCCGGTGTATTCCGAAATTTTATTCATGAGCTGCCTTCTCATTGGGCCACAGTGTGAGCATGATATTGTTTTTTTATCTATTTTCATAATCTCATCCAGAGTATAGCCAAAATTTTCCTTGTATGATATTACACCATGAGGGATTCCAAGATTTTTGCAAAGTTTTTTCGCTTTTTCGAGGCCGGTGCTCCTGTATCCTTCTATGCCCTCATCTACTGTAAATGCAGTGAGTTCAAGATTTCTTCTTTCTGATAATATCTTATGCAAAAGAAATAATGTGGCAGAACTGTCCTTGCCTCCAGAAATGGCTACCGAAATCTTCATATTTTTTTTGTTGAAATCAACCTGGTTTCGGATTTCTCTTTTAACCCTTTTTTCAACGTATTCGAGAAAATGCTTTTTGCATAAGGCTGAACCGTTGTATTTTACCTCATAAACAGCGGAAGCACCGCATATCGAACATTCCATTCCTATATAATGCCTTATTTGTATTAATATTATATTCTTATACAACATTATTAATAAAAAGGATTCGATTACCTCATATGGATGCACTTATAACAGCTGCTGGCAAAGGAACCAGGGCAAATCTTCCAGAGGGCATGAGAAAAGAGATGCTACCAATTTACACCATAAGAAATAATAAAATCGTGCTAAGGCCAATAATTGAATGCATAGTATATAACCTTTCATTATCCGGTGTAGATAAATTTTTTATTATTCTTGATATCAATGATAAGCACACAGAAGATTATTTATCCACTTTGAATATGAGAACTGAATTCATATATCAGAAAAAGCCAGAAGGATATGGAAAAGCAGTATTGCTGGCAAAAGATTACATAAAAAATGATTTTATATTAAATGCAGGTGATGGCATTATACTGGACATAAATAAAATAGGAAATATGATCAATCTTCACAGAAGCACAAAAAAGACCATACTCAGTGTAATGTCTGTTCCTAATCCAGAACTATATGGGGTTGCAACAATAAAAAATGGAAAAGTAATTAAGGTTATTGAAAAACCAGAGTATCCAGAATCAAAGTATGCCCTTGCTGCATTTTATATATTCAATAAAGAAATTCTTGATTTAATAGCTGGAGCAGAGCTTACTCCTGCAATAAATAAACATATTATCAACGGAAATAAAGTTTTGCCGTTTAAGATAAGAAGAAGCGACTGGGTAAGTATTGGAAACAGCGGCACTTATTATAAAATAATGGAAAGAACATATAATTACTACAGTAAAGTTATCTCCAGTTAGTAGATGGTTTTATAACATTTTTCAGGCTATAAACAAGGTTTATATTTTTCCTTACATCTTTAAGCATAACCGGTATCTCTTCTTCAAGATCCCTTTTTCTCTTATATCCAATATCTTTTAAATTCTGATTTTCAGGGTTATAATAATGGTCTTCCATTTCAACTCTTGGATCAGGCACATGATCTATGGAAACACTCTTCCCATAAATTTTTTCATACTGGGATTTAACGGTATCTGCCAAATAATTCAATGGATAATATTCATCAAACTGGTTATATACCTTATATTCTTTATTTGCAGGATGATCAAGTATGAGATTCAGGCATTCAACACTATCTTCAAGTGATAAAAATGCACGCTTCTGGTTTCCCTTTCCATAAACGGTGAGCGGATAGCCTATGACTGCCTGGGAGATAAAACGGTTAAGTACAGTGCCATATACCTGATCTATATCGAAACGTGTAAAAAGCTTGTATTTTGTAATTTCTGAAGTTCTGGTGCCGTATACCACACCCTGCATAACATCACTTACACTCAATCCCCATATTTTATTGGCAAGCATTAGATTATATGTGTCAAATATTTTTGAAAGATGATACCATGACTGCCCCATCCTTGGAAATGGAAGCATATCAGTTCTTCCATTGTATTTTATATCCAAAAATCCTTCAGGTATATCTATATTGGGAGTTCCGTATTCACCCATTGAACCAAGCTTTACTATATGTATATCCCTGTCAATATCCTTCACAGCATATATAATATTCATTGTGCTTTCAATGTTTTTATCAAGAGTCTCTGTTGCGGTTTTAAGTGAAATCATGGAATATGGGGCAGAACGTTGCTCAGCCAGATGGACTATGGCATCCGGTTTTGAGTCACGAATTATATCATAAACAAATCTGGAATTGCTCACATCGCCCTGATAAAATTTAATGGCATTATTCAGTTTTTTATTTCTTGTTCCCATTGAATTTATCTTTATTGCGGATCGGGACCCCAAATTTCTTACTCTGTTTCTTGTATAAAAATTATCTGCACCGTAAACTTCATAGCCCCTATCAAGAAGCCTGAGAGCCAGCGGAAATCCTATATAACCATCTATGCCAAGAATAAGAACTTTCATTAATAACTTATATGAAAAACGTATAATATTTTTTGCTTTTATGAATCGTTAGATTTAGGATAATTGTTAAAATGATATGTGCCTGATTTAAAAGTTTAACATTCAGTTTCATGCATGAAAAGGCTTTCAGCTTCCCTGGCAGGAGGTGCCTTCATGTTAGTGCCCAATCTGTGGAGTCGCATATTAAGGTGTGTTTTCCTCTTTCTTCAGTCCTGTATTGTGGATGCTTATTGCTAAAATTTCTTTCCTGACCTGCATAAAAGTATGACATGAGTTTATAGTCTTTATTATTTTTTTTTGATTGTATTATTATAGACAAATATCTGCTTTTTATTCTGTTGGGTTTCTCGAACAATTTTGTTGAATTTAACGATTGATCGATGGAAATAATTCATCTTATAATATGTTATACATTCGTTTTAGCTAAGAAAACATTATGCTCCCATTAATTCAAAAATGCTCTGCAATTACAATTTCTCAAATAATTATGGTATTGATGTTTGTTTCAAGCCAGTTTTTATCTTCACCATCATCTATTTTTTGTGCATATTCCATGGCCTTTTTGATATACACTATAGCAAGCTCTTTGCTTCCCTTTATGGAGTAAGCTCTTGCAACCGCTTCATTTGCAAATCCCATGTCAAAATCACTAAAATTTTCTTCTTCGCAAATTGTCAGGTCCCTCATTCCGTGATAGAGTGATGATTCAGGCATCTTCAAAATAGAGTAAACTCTTGAAATTATCCAGTGGCCTCTCGATATTTCCAGTTTTCCGCCGGCAAATCTCCAGTGAAACAGTGATGCCTGTGCAACACTGATCATAAGTTCATCGTCTTCTAAGGACCTTTCTTTTTCCATGAGTTCCCAGGTATAATTAAAGAGCCTTGATGCCAGTATTCTATGTTGCTTTGCGTTAATGCCAAAATCATTGTCTTCCACGACATATTTATACCAACTGCTAATATAACGTTTCCCTAAAGATTTCTATTAGATTTACGCGAACGTGGTAAAAATGTAAAATTAATTGTACCTGTATTAAGTTAATAATTTAAAAATTAATTTATCCTATGATAAAACTCATGATTTCCGAATCATTTCTTTGACTTGGTATTAATCATGTTCGTTTCTTCATGGACCTGTTCCTGGTCGCCCTTAAGAATATCAGTTATAAAACGGCAATGAATAAGTAACCAGCCAACATTGCAAACACCTCATGCAACGCCAGAGCGACATCAAAGGTTGGAAGTGGGATGGTGATAGTGTAGCCCCTGTTTTTCATGCTCTGCTATTAATTCACTAAAAAAGAATGTAATAATAGTCCTTATTCTGTGAGTGATTTTTATAAGATTTTTTTAAAAGAGTAATTTTTTACTCCAGAAATTCGTCATTTTCATGACTCTGCAAATAATTTATAAAAATCGAAAATCC
>NZ_JBBIRC010000049.1:0-9575 GCF_037442045.1 Ferroplasma sp.
AATCCACCCAATCTTTGCAACAGCAGCCTTTCTGTGCTTTATATACATATTGTTTATTACTCCCAAAACGAATCCAAACGTTACAAAGCCAAGACCGATATAACCTGATATTACCAGTAAAAGCCCTATATGAGTTACCGGCACAGGTGATGAAGCGATCTGGAAAGGTACGGGATATATTGTGAAACCAAAGAATTCATTAAAGATAATTCCGAATATTATTGCAATAATAGATGCCGGTATAAGGGCCTTTGCCAGTGTTTTTAATGAGTTTTTCCCCATTATCATAAGCACAAATTTCGATATTTTTTTTGGTATGTGGCTCTTTGCAGGAGGATGGTCTACCCTGTGAATAATGAAAAGTGAAACAAGAAGTATTGCAAGGCCGTATCCCGCATCTCCAACCATTAAACCGAAAAATACTGGAAATACAAGGGCAAAAATCATTGTTGGATCGAATTCATATTCCTCAGGCAGCGAATAGAATCTGATAAAAAACTCAAAGATTCTGAAATGTTTTGGATTGGATAATTTTGTTGGTGGATCTTCCTTTGTTTCTATTTTTTGAATTATAACTGTATTCTTTGAATCTTCATTTAATACAGAAGAAAGCTTTTCATAATCATATTCAGGAATCCATCCTTCCACAGCAAATGCATTTTCTGAAAAAGCTATATTGCTCAATATTTCCTCTTCTTTTACATATATTTCAAGCTGTTCGGTTATCTGAGCTATGGTTTCGTAATATTTATTTGAAAGTGCATTGAGAGATGGTTTAATTCCTTCTATGCTCTTTGATGCTTCTGAAATAGTTTTTTTAACAGATTTTATATTTTCTCCTACTGTTCCTTTCATTTCAGGAACTTTAACCGTATTGTATGTTTTTGATGAGAGCAGGGAAAGAAATTCCGGCTCATTTTTTTTATTTATGGATACAATAAAGTAACCGTTATTTAAATTTATATAAGCTGCATAATCGGTTTTCAAATCTTTAATTTCATCGGATGCATTTATTATAAAGCTTTCAATATAACCATTATTAAGTATGGACATATCTTCCTTGAAGCTGGACATGATATCAAGGGGCTTTAAAGTGAGAGTGCTTTCTCTTATTATTGAATTAAATTTTTCCTCATCGTCCCTTAATGTGTTTAATTCTTCAGTTATGGTTATTTTTGATATGTCTTCAAGAAGTTCTTCTCTTGAATTAAAATATTTTTTATTTTTTACCTTTTTTTCAGGCAGAATTGACAGAAACCCTTTAAATCTGGAAAGGTTTTCAGATAGTGTTTTATAAGTCTGGTTTGAATTGGTTACATTAAATACCTTTGCAACTTCCTGACCTACATTTTCGATCTGGATTACGTTTAAATCGTGCAAGTCATCTATTATTGTATTTTTGTATGAATTCATACCGATAATTCTGATCCTGGCCATCTTTACGGGTTTGAACATTCAATCACTTTTTTTAATATAATCAATTATCATGTTATAGACTTTTTCATCCAGTTTTCTATCCGGTATATCCAGTTTCATGACATTTGCCTTTGCCTTCTGTGTATCAAGAGTATCCGCCATTTTCTTGCTTTCTGATTCCTTTATTTCCTCTATGCCTTTATTATAATCGTTGATAATTTGATTTTCGATACTGGCAGCCTTCTCGTTGCATTCTTCTACCTTATCTTTTAACTGTTTTTCCATGTCCACTTTAAGATCTGATATTGCCTGCTTTTTCGCTTCTTCCTTGCTTTTAATTACCTTTAGCTGATCTATTTCTGTCATTTAATTATCACCATTATTAATATTGCAATAAATGCTATTGCAAGCACTATTTTTATTATTTTTAAGGCCATTTTGATGTTTTCAAATTTTTTTCTGTTATCCATGGCAACCATGCTTAATATTAAAGGTTCCTTATTTATCATTTGCTGAAACCACGTGGCTCTTCACAAACTTAAGTGTGGCAAAGGAATCCCTTTCAGTTTCGTCCAGATGCTCCCTTATTATTTTTAAATTATTTTTAAATCTCGGAATCATTATATTTTCAATTGCGTTTGATCTTCTGTTGGTTTTATCTATTTCCCTTAATAATTTTCTCATTGATGATTCTTTTTGTGCTACTATCAGAAGCTCCATGAAGATTTTGTTGAAAAGCATTATAGCGTCGTATGTGGATGCCGGGACTGATGCTGCAAGATATGAATTGTCTATGATGTTTTTTCCAGGTATGGTTGACATTTCAGGTATTTTTACGCCCATTATATTTTTACCACCGATTTTTATTTCAGGTGAAGAGAACATGTATGAAATACGTTCTATTTCCAGTGTGCCATCTATTATTTCTGCTACTTTTATGGCATTTAATCCCTTTTCTATATCGCTTCTTATATTTTCCCTGAGGCTTTTCACTTCATTATTTATTTTAAAGAATTCCATTACGAGAGACTGACGTTTCATTTTAAGGAGTTCAAGGCCTCTGGAAGCCACTTTTATCCTTTTTTTCGTATTTATTAATTCAATTCTTGTTAACCTGACAGTATTTGCCATTATTTCTCCCATTTTCCATATTTTTGTATATGTGCCGATTTTACTTTTTTCATTTCAGATTCCGGTAAAATTGACAGAAGATCCCAGCCAAGGTTAAGTGTTTCCTCAATGGATCTGTCTGTATTACCCTGGTTAACATATTTGTTTTCAAAATCTTCTGCGAACTGTAAATATTTTTTGTCCGATTCGCTCAGTGCTTCTTCACCAACTATTTCACTTAAAGACCTTGCATCTTTACCCTTTGCATATGATGAATATAACTGATCTGCAAGCCCCCTGTGATCTTCTCTTGTATGGTCTGCGCCAATTCCCTGGTTCATTAAACGGGATAATGATAAAAGCACATCTACCTCTGGATATATATCCTTTCTATTCAAATCCCTTGATAATGTTATCTGTCCTTCAGTTATATATCCTGTAAGGTCCGGAACCGGATTTGTTATATCATCGCCGGGCATTGTAAGAATTGGAATCTGTGTAATTGATCCTTTCCTTCCCTTTATTTTGCCTGCTCTTTCATATATTGTGCTTAAATCTGTATACATATATCCGGGATATCCACGCCTTCCCGGGATTTCCTCCCTTGATGATGATATTTCCCTTAAAGCTTCACAGTAATTTGTCATATCTGTAAGAATAACTAACATATTCATATCCTTTTCATATGCCATATATTCTGCGGTGGTAAGTGCAACACGGGGCAGAATTATTCTGTCCATTGAAGGATCTGATGCAAGATTTAAAAATATTACAGATTCAGATAATGCACCGGAAGTTTCAAATTGCTTCATAAAATAATTTGCTTCTTCGCTGGTTATTCCTATGGCTCCGAAGACGACACCGAACTTTTCATTGCCTTTTAATGTTTTTGCCTGCTTTGATATCTGTGTTGCCAGCCTGTTATGCGATAACCCTGCTCCTGAGAATATAGGAAGCTTTTGCCCCATAACAAGAGTGTTCATTCCATCTATTGTCGATATTCCTGTTTCTATAAATTCACTGGGTTCTTCCCTTGAATATGGGTTAATTGCAGCTCCTGTTATATCCACCTTTTCCTTTGAATATATTTTTGGGCCATTATCTATTGGCTCTCCAAAACCGTTGAATATTCTGCCAAGCATATCGTCTGATACTGGAAGTTTAAATGTGCTCCCTGTAAATGATACGCCGGTACTTTTTGGGCTCATGCTTGTTGTTGAACCAAAAACCTGGACAACTGCAACACCGTTTCTGGTTTCAAGCACCTGCCCTTTCACCGTTTCCCCGTTGTCGAGCAAAACATTAACTATTTCATTGTACGATGCGTTATTGATATCTTCGACAAAGAGGAGCGGCCCATTTATCTGCGAAATCGTTTTATAAATAATATCAGACACTTTCAACACCTTCCATTACATTATTGTATTCATTATTTATTTCCTTTATTATATCACTGTAGAATTTTTCAAAATCATTTTCTGTTATTTCTTTCATCCTGGATATTTTCATCCTGACTGGAAGAGTTGCAGTCTGGGTTACCTTTAATCCTGAATCAATGGCTTTTTCCTGCATATCGTTCAGTGTTTTTATGATCATTAGCATTTCATACTGTTTCTTCATCGAACAGTATGTATCTATATCATCGAAAGCATTCTGCTGGAGAAAATCTTCGCGTATGATTTTTGCAATATCCAGAATATTCTTCTGCTTTTCTGGCAGTGAATCATATCCAACAAGCTGCACAATTTCCTGCAGTTCTGCTTCTTTCTGTAGTATTCCCATCATCAGTGAACGCAATTGTGTCCAGTCCGGATTAACGTTGTTTTTAAACCATCCTGAAAGAGAATCAAGGTATAATGAATAACTGTTAAGCCAGTTAATGGAAGGGAAATGCCTTCTTGAAGCAAGTGATGCATCAAGAGCCCAGAATACTCTTGTTACCCTTAATGTGTTCTGCACAACAGGATCTGAGAGGTCTCCACCTGGAGGCGATACTGCACCGATTAATGTTACTGAACCCGTTCTTTCGTCCTGAGCTATTATCTGTGCATTTCCAGATCTTTCATAGAATTCTGATATTCTCCTTCCAAGGTATGCAGGATATCCTTCTTCACCTGGCATTTCTTCCAGCCTTCCTGATATTTCTCTAAGTGCCTCTGCCCATCTTGAAGTTGAATCTGCCATAAGTGCAACATCATATCCCATATCACGGTAATACTCTGCAATGCTGACACCGGTGTAAATACTTGCTTCCCTTGCTGCAACTGGCATGTTTGAAGTATTTGCTATTAATATTGTCTTTTCCATTAATGGTTTTTTAGATTTTGGATCTTCAAGTTCGGGGAATGTTGATAATATTTCAGTCATTTCATTTCCCCTTTCGCCGCATCCTACATAAACGGTTATATCTGCGTCGGACCATTTTGACAGCTGGTGCTGTATAACAGTGTTATGCAATAATATGGCACCATCGCCGCCTACAAAATTGCTTCCGAAATCTGGAGTGGTTATGTCATAAACATCAAAGGGGCCCGTTATTTCTTCAATGCTATCAAGCCTGTCAAAATAGATGAAATCACCTGGAATGTGATTTAATTTTATATTTTCAACGTTTTCACTGCTTATTAATAGAGTGCCATTTTCTGAATTAACATCCAGATTTTCATTATTGTTATAATTGCTTATTTCAATTTCACTGGATCTTAATTCTTTGTATGAACTATCTGTTTTTCGAACTCCTGCCGGAACAAGGTCTATGGATGTAAATGTATTCTTTCTGGAATCAAAGTATTTTTTAATGCTTTCTATTTTTTCATATTTTTCATTGCCAGAATTTATATTATAGTATAATTTTTTAATTTCATTTATGCCATTTATAAATACCCTGTTGTTTTCAATGGAATGCAATATTCCCAGTCCTGTTAACAGGTATGATAATGATATTGAAACTTTTCTGCCTGCAGTGAATAATTCAATATTGCCATTACGGTAACTTCCATTTGCCAGGTAATAACCCTTTAAAAATGATGATATTGCTTTATTGCCTGATTTCATTATTATATCGTATATACTGGCATTACCTGAAATCAATGTTCCTATGCATTTTGGCAATGCTGTGCTGCTTACTGTTATATTGTTTGCTTTATTATTATCTGTTTTTGCATTTAAATTAAAAACATTTTTCATCAAGTATTTAACACGGTCAATGATATTTTCATCTGAATTTGTAAATACAAATGTGCTTTTGCCTTTTACATTGAAATCAGCAACATAAAGTCCAAGAAGTTCAGCAAGATCTTCAGATATTTTTTTATGAATTGAGTTGGCGCCTGCATTCTGTTTGCCTGATTTGAATTTTCTTATTGAAACTATATGATCTCCCAATTTTAAATTTTTTGCCTCTGTTTCCACTATATTCCCTTCTTCATCAAGCTTAAATAATTTATGTACCGGTGTTATCTTAACCTGCCTTCCAGTTTCGGTCTTTATTTTTATTAAAGAGTCGCTTTTTCCTCTATATATATAATCTGATCTGCTTTCTGAAACTTTTCCATCGTAGAATGAATATGCATTAATGGGTGAATTGAGTTTTATTAAAGTTTCGTTCTCATTCTGGTATTGTATTTCACCGCTGGATAATGCGTTTTTATACAAATTTTCTATTGATTCTATGCTTCCATTGCCCAGAAGCAAAGGAGTATTGCCTGCAACACATTTACCAGATCCAAATGGGCCTGGAACTGCAACTGTACCGCCTTTGGCAACAGGGAAGAACGAGTCTATTACTCTCTGCCCCGTTATAAGCGGAATTTCAGGTGCAAATTTAAGAAAAACTTTTCTTGCCTGCCTTACAGGCCATATTTGCTTTAATTTAATATCAAATTTTTCACTGCCTGATTCTACAGTGCAAACTGTGTCAGATACTTTAAATTTACCTGCCTTTATACTTTTAATTACGCCTTTTACATTGTATGGAACCATGATTTTGTGCATTATTATATCTGTTTCCTGGATTGTGCCGATGATATATCCCTGCTCAACTTCATCGCCTGCTTTTAATACAGGTGTAAAATCCCATTCTTTTTTCTCATCCAGAGGCGGTGCAGTTGCTCCCCTTACTATAAAGTCCCCTGTTTCTGACATAATTATATCAAGAGGGCGCTGAATTCCATCATATATTGATTTTAGCAATCCGGGGCCAAGCTCGACTGACAATGGTTTACCTGTTGAATATACAGGTTCTCCTGGCTTGAGGCCACCTGTATCTTCATATACCTGGATTGTGAATTTATTTTCCACAATTTTTATAACTTCGCCTACAAGACCCATATTCCCAACACGCACTACGTCAAACATTTTACCGTCCAGATCTGTTGCTATTACAACCGGTCCGGATATGCTGTATATTGTTCCCTTATTTTCCATTTAATCACCAATATCAATACCAAGGATTTTTTTTGCCATATCATATATAGATTCTTCTTCCTTTATTCCTGGCAACGGAATAAATATCACAAGAGGATCCATGGATTCTGTGTATAATTTGAGTTCATCATCACTCATATATTTTTCAAAGGACTGTGATACCATAATCACATTATATTTCCTTGAATTGAACAGTTGCTTTAACTCAGTTATTCCATTTTCAGGTTCCGAAATAAATGCATCATTTATGCCTACAAGCTTGAATCCTGTAACCAGTTCCCTTTCACCTATCAGGCAGAGTTCATTCATTTATATCAGCATCCTCTCTATTATATTATTATCAAGCTTATATGACTTGCCCACAATTATTGATCTTAAATTATCCCTTTCCCTTTCAGCGTATAAAACATATGCAAATATATAAAGTGAAGCAGTATCTCTTAACATTACATCAATATATTTCTGGAACAGCGCTTTCCGCATGCTTATTTCAAATAAGCTTAAATTTTTATTTTCATTATAGTAATCCAGTGCCTCGTCTATATTAAAATGCTTAAAAACGGAAAGCAGGTCGATTACATTGCCGGATCTAAAAATATCAGATAGGGATGATTTTGAAAGATTCCCATTTCCTATAATTTTATTTTCTATTTTTTCAAATGGAACTTTCAGTTCAAGTGCCTTTGCAAGTGTAAGAATATTATTTAAATCAACGGTAGTTTTTACATAATTAATAATCTGGCCCTCATCGCCATTATAAAATAATGCATTATTTATGAGGTCACTGTAATAATGATAGTCCATGGCAGAAAGTAAAGATGATATATCTCCAGTTTTCTTATATTCTTCTAATTCTTTTAATAAATAATTAAAACCATAATTAAGAAGATAATTAATTATTGAATCTACATCATTTTTCTCCATGAGTATTCTAAAATCTTCTCTCTTTAGATTCCCGGCATATATCCCAAGGGGAATATCCCTGAAACTCATAATAAAACTATCTGTAGATTTTATTTCATGGTTTATGACTTTAGAAGTGATAATTGCCTTTATGCTTTCTATATCCCATTTTGAAACATATGTCTTCATAAATGATTTGATCTGTGGTGGTATTGCAAAAAGGGCTGTTCTGGCATTGTTTATAACATGCCGGTTAATGGCAGTTATTAATATATTTACATCATCGGTGCTTATTGTAGTTGCCTTATCGATATCTTCTCGATATGACGTTTCATACAATTTTAATCTTATATCCTTAATATCCAGTTCTAGGAGAGATTTAACAAAACTATCGCTAAGATAATCATTAAAATGTATTTTTAACCTTCCATAACTCCCTGAATATGTAGTGTTAATGTAAATCACCATTATTTAATATTTTCATACAGATATGTTTCAATATCATAAGATAGTGAATCGAATATATTGCTCAAACGCATGTCAAGTTCTTTTTTTCCATCAGAGGAAATTGCTATAATTCCTGATTTTACTGATTTATCTTTATTAAAAGTAATTTGATCTGGAAATTTAAAGCTTTGAAGTTTTTCTATTTCTGATTCTCCGCAATATACATTTATTTGTTTACCGAGTTTGTTTACTGCTTCCTCAACCATGGTTTTCAGAAGTTCACCATAATTGGATGATTTGTTAAGAGAAGTAACATAAGATTTTAGCTTTTGCATAGAGTTATTTAATATTTCTTTTTTTCTCTCATCAATAATTTTTTTTGATTGGAGTTTTATATTATCTTCAAACTGTCTGGTTATATTTTTAATATCATACTCAGATTTAATCGCATAATCATTTCTGATTCCTGCCAGTTTTTCATTGCATGATTTCGAAATTGCCTCCATTCTGGCTGCATAATCATCTCTGATTGCCTTAAGTTCTGATTCCGTCGAATTTTCTATTTCATTTAATATATTTTCAAGAGACATAAAACATCTTTTTTATATTACATGCAATAGTAATATAATTCCCAAAACAAAACCTATAATCCATAGCGTTTCCGGTATAACGAAGAAAAACAATACCTGACCGAATTTTTCAGGCTTCTCAGCGATTATACCCATTCCTGCGGCTCCAATACCCTGCTGTGCCATTCCAGTACCTATTAATCCGCCAGCAATTGCAATTGAAGCAGCCAAAGCCAATATAGCGTCTGCAACATCCATAAATATCCTTAAATCTGGATTGAAATAAGTTATATAAAATTATTTATTACTAAAATGTTTGTGTAGTTTATATTTATTTTATGAAAAGATTTAATCCCTCTTTCTTGCTATTAAGAAAGCAAGGATGGATGGTACCAGAACCCAGATAAGGCCTACTGCAACAACTGAATATATGTTAATTCCAACTGAGGAAGCCTTAACTGCTGAATATAAACCGATATGGTAGTCAGCAAGCAAATCCGGAAAATAGGAAGGAGATACTGAATCCAGTATTGCAAGGTCTTTCAAATATCCAATTCCGGTAAATTTAACACGCAAAGCTACCAGTATCACAGGCGAAATAATTGATACCCACATGAAACCAAGAACGAATAACAATCCAAGCCCGGTTCCAAGTACCTGCCCCTGTGTCCTCTCAAATTGTGTGACCAGATATATGATGCCGGC
>NZ_JBBIRC010000050.1:0-9533 GCF_037442045.1 Ferroplasma sp.
TTAATATTCTTTGTTTTTACACTGGTAGCTCCAATGACAATGCTCTGGCTCATAGGCAGAAACAAAGAAATTATGGGAGACCTTGTTTTATCAAGAAAGAATGAGTTAGTATACATTGCCATGTTTTTGCTGATTATAGCAACAGCATGTATTGCAGTTGCAACTTAATTTTTATTATTTCAGTTTTATTAATGAATCAAAAAAATATAAATTTTGCATTTAAAATTAAAAAATAAAAAACATATCAATAAAATTATTTTGCTATGGTTTCTACCCGTTCTCTGGAGCTTTTTGGGCCAAGAATTCCTATGTCAAGAACTACTATAGCTATGAAAACCCATATTATCCCAAAGCTGGCAAGAACTCCATGAGGCAGGAATATATCAACTATAAGCAGTGTTAGAATTGCTGTGGAAACTCTGCTCACGGCATATACTGTTCCAGCAGCGGTTGGCCTGATTCTTGTTGGGAATATCTCTGCCTGATAAGCGTGGAAGAAATTGGAGAAATTCCAGAGTATAAATGTTGTAATGAATCCAAATATAACTATGAGATATACGCTCGACACAATTGCAAATAAAGTTCCAAATATTCCAGCAAGAACTGCAGTTCCTATTATCCCCCATTTTCTTTCAACCTTATCTATTATGAAAAGGTTAAAGACAGAACCGAAGAAGAATCCACCAAATATTAGAAATGTAAATTCCAGAGTTTTAGGCAGGTCAAAACCTTTTTCAATAAGAAATAATGGCGCAAGTGCGGTGAATCCATAGAAAATACCGGATTGGAAGAACTGGAAAATTATCATCATTATTGACCTGCTTCTCACATCAGGCTCGAACATGTCTTTATATTTGCTTTTGTTTTCCTCTATTGGGGTATCAGTATCAGGTTCTGGCAGGGATTTTAAATGCCTGGCTTTTATTGTTCTCTGTTCCCAGTCTGTTGTAATTTCATCAGCCTTTTTGTATTCACCGTGGACTTCCAGCCATCTTGGCGATTCCTTTAGTCTGGTTCTTACAGCCCATATGCCAAATCCAACTACAGCCATGAACCAGAAAAGTATTCTCCATGAATAATAAGCTGGTGCTATAATATCCATTTCGTATGTCAGGAAAGCTATTACAAATCCTGCTGTTACTGCAATGGTATATACCCATGCAAGCCTGTTCCCACGGACCTTAGCAGGCATCATTTCAGTTGTAAATGAATCTACCAGTGGAAATTCTCCTCCCACCCCGATTCCGCCAATGAAAACAAACACAGCGATAAGGTACGGTATGGACATAAAACCGGCTATAAGCATTCCAAATGAGAATACAAGCAGATTATACAGGAAAACAAATTTTCTCCCTTTTCTATCAGCAAGCCATCCAAAAAACGCACTTCCAACGAATTCCCCCATGAAGAAAGCGGTGGTTATAATGACCGCCCCAAGACTGTGTGATATACCCAGTACTGTGATCATCAGAGCCAGTATAGCTCCATTGCCAAGCAACATCAAAGTTTCCGCCCATTCTCCACCAGCCACCATCAGCAAGAAATCTCTCTGAACCGAGCTAAATGGCAGACGCTCAAGTCTGTCGGAAACACTACCCTTATAAGGCTTATTTTGCATACAAATATATCCAATATCAATATATAAAGTAGTATTATAATATATTAAAGGAAAACTATACTATTTAATGATTCCCTATGAGCTTATCTATTTCACCAGCTGTATATCCAAGTTCAGTTAATATTTCTTTATTGCAATTTCCAAGCAGGGGTGCATTATTATTCTCTGACACTGAAAAAGGAAGTTCTGGAACTTTATAGTTAGCATTATCAAAATTCATATTCACCATATATTTCAATGCCTGTGGATCATGAAGTAAATCCCATGGCCTGTTTAAAGTTCCATAACTTATATTATTCAGTTCCAGTATTTTCTTTACTTTAGCATAGGTCATTGATAAAAGTTTTTTCTTTATTGCAGGAATAAGAAAATCTCTATTTTCATATCTTCCATTGTTTGTGGAAAATTGTTTATTTTCAAATAAACCATTCATATTGAATCCAGCACAGAAATTCTTCCACTGATCATCTGTAGTAACTGCTATGAAAATTTCCTTATTATCTGAAGTCGTAAAATAATCATATATTCCCCATGCAAAATTCCTTTCATTTATTGGAGGAAGGTCATGGCCAATCAGCTGATATGTTGCAATATGCTGCCCAACAAGAAACATTGCAGTTTCAAATAATCCTATTTCAACAAGGCCTGGCTTGTTCTGGGAAATCAATTGAAACGCCTTAACAGCAGCAAGCATGGCTGCAGCCATATCTACTATAGAAGCGCCCATCCTCATTGGCTTGCCATCCAGGCCTGTCATATAAGCAAGCCCGGATTCTATTTCTACAGGATAGTCCAGAGTTTTTCTGTCTTTATATGGCCCATCCATATATCCCTTTATTGAAATGTAAATAATTCTGCTGTTTATATTTTTAACCTCCTCATATGAAAATCCAAGCTTTGCCATTTTGCCCGGTGCCATGTTTTCTATAACTATGTCTGCAGTTTTTAAAAGCTTTTTTAAAACTTCCTTGCCCGTTTCCGTTTTAATATCCAGTTCAAGGCTTTTTTTGCCCCTGTTGTAATACATGAACGTTCCGGCACTTGTTCCACCCAATTCTCTTGATATATCTCCATTTCCAGGCTTTTCAATCTTTATAACCTCGAAACCCATATCTGAAAAAATAAGCCCTGCTGTTGGGCCTGCAACTATCTGTCCAAGTTCTATAACTCTTTTCATAATGTATCACCTGCTATTTTTATAATATCACTTACAGGCAAAGCCTCCCCTCTGGATGCGGATTCATCTTTTATTCTTTTTACAATGTTGCCTATATTATTTTCATTGTATTGTATATTATTATTTTTCAATATTTCTATTATCATCTTCCTGCCGGTATAAACATTTACAGAATAGTGGTTGGCAGAAAATACTGAGCCATATGCAACGTGTGTTCCGGCTGTCTGTATTTCAGAATTGTTTCCATATACCGGCATGTTATCTGTAAAAAATTTATCTCCAATTTTCCTTATTATAATATCATACATGTAATTGTATGCCATTCTCATGCTATCTATATTAATATCCCCTTCAATGCCATGCCTATTCAGATAATCAACAACTGTAATGGAATCTGCAATGCCATTCCGCTCGCCCATACCAAATATTGTAGTGTCAATATAATCGGCACCTGACGATATGGCAGATATCGAGTTGGCCATAGCAAGGCCATGATCATTATGGCAATGCGCTTCTATTTTTATCCCCTTAATTTTGCTGGCAGCCTCAATTATTTTTTTCATTGCTTCTGGTTCCATTTTTCCCCTTGTATCTGGCAGCTGAACAACATCAACATTCAATTCAGCCATCTTATTACAAAATTTTAAGATTTCATTAATATCAAACATATCTATATCCACAAAGCCAACCTCTACAATTTTTCCAAGGGTGCATGCATATTTTATATTTTCATAAATATCATTCATATTATCAATTTTGAATGGAAGGTGCAGCGATATATTGGCTCCAGTATCATTGATAAGATCAATGTCTGCCTTAATTGTTCTCCCAAGGGCAAATATTTCATTGAAATATCTCTTATCTGCAATGTCCTTTGCGACCTGAAATTCTGATTTATGTGCAGAAGGATAGGCAACAAGGCTGCGTTTTACTCCTGCTATGGATATTAATCTGGCAAGTTCCATTTTTTCATTATAGGACAGGGCAAACCCCGGGCTCTGCATTCCTTCCCGCAAAGTGTCATCTGTAAGCATAAAATGCAATTATATAGACGTATTTAATAATGTAATATAATGCATTATATATGATATGGATAAAATAGCATACTATTGTTGCTGATATAAAAATCGTTATTTGACATAATGCTTTTTGAATAAGGTTTTATAGCAGTATTGTCTTATTTGCTATGTATTTCCTGAGTATTCATGTGGACGGAGATTGTAGCCTTGCAAGGGCCACAGAGAATAATGAATCCAAAATTATCGTTTCAAATATATACAATACTATAAATGGCTCAAATTCTCTATTAGCATACTCAGTTGGCAGTGATATAAATAATTCATATCACCTGGATTTTAATAACATAAAATTTATGAAAGGGAAATATGCAAACATGTTTATTGGCACTAAAAAAGGTCATAAAATAATGGAATCTATCGCAATAAGTGGTGGAATTCCAATGTACCCATACGTAGCTTTCAATGGCGGGGAAAGCTATTTTGTAATGCATTTTAGCAAGGCTGCAATGATGGAAAACATTGAACTGGTAGAAAAAAATAATAAAATAAAAAATTATGATTATGTAACTGTAAATTCAGGAGATGGAGTACTGGATATAACAAAACGTTTGAACCATGAAATAAATCTATTGAATTTAACAGCAACAGAACAAAAAATAATACAGGAGGCATTCAGGAATGGATATCTTGACTGGCCCAGGAACATAAGCCTGGATGATCTGGCAAGGGAGTTTTCAATATCAAAGACAACAGTACTGTTCCATATAAGAAAAGCAGAAAGTAAATTAATTTCGTGCCTTTTATCTAAATAATATTTATTTTTTATTTTTTCTTATCATGCAATGCATATAGCCTTTTAAGCCATAATAATTCCTGGCAATGTATACCGGAGAAAGCATTTCTTTAATGCTCAATTGGTGCGATAACTTTAATGTATTTCCATATTTTTCCTTAAGCTGCTTTCTTCCGTAACCATTCCAGTATGCCTGCTTTTTAAATTCTTTAAACGTTTCCCGTGTTTTTGTATAAACTATGCAATTATTGCATATGGTATGCCTGCTGCCGGCCTTAACCGCCCTGATATTCAGGTCAATGTCCTCGGCTGTTACAAAACTCTCATCGAAACCTCCAAGATTTTCAAAAAGTTTTTTTGAATACATAAGATTGGATGAAGGCGATGTTACTTCAAATTCTTCATAGTAAAGGCGGAATCTTTCCATTGCATATCGCATATTGCCTGTGCTTATGCTTTTCCCTGCCACAATATCATATTTTTCTGTTAAAGCCCTGAGATTACTCACCCATTGGTCTCCTGCTATTGCATCACCATCAATAAAAGCTATGTAATTGTACTGTGATTTAGACACTCCATAATTTCTTCCTCCCCCTCTTGTTGTTTTCTTTTCATAAAAATTCACAAAATCATATTTTTCTGCATATTCCTTCAAAATTTTTGGAGTTTTATCATTGCTTAAAGAATCCACTACTATTATCTCCAATGGCTGCTCCTGTGGAACAAGAGAAACCATAAGATCCCTGATATTTTTCTCCTCGTTGAGAACTGTTATAACTATAGAGATTCCCTGCATTTATGCTTTACCAGTCCATTTTCTGAGTTTCCCTTTCTTTTTTTGTATTTTTCTTATATTCTTTATAATGGGCTTTACATAAATGTACCTTGGTTTTTTCTTCCTTAAAGGTAAAAACCTTCCCTGCAAGGTCAGCGGGAACTGTTTGAAAGCTTTTCTCATTGCATCCGGCAACATCACAAATTTTTTCCATAAAATACGAATATAATATAGGCTTATAATTTTTTACCTTTATTAATGTATAAGCAGGCCCCATGTGATTCCAGAAGCTTTGCAAACTGCCCAGAAATATATAAAACATCATTTTTATGAAGGTAATAGTCCTTATCGGGCAGGGCTACTGGTGGCTGATCTTTTAGAATTCTCACCAGCACATTGTCCTGAGTCAATTCTAGTTTTTCGATCTCCGGCTCAGACTTTTTTTCCTCAAATATTTCTCCCCGCCCTTCTTCAGTTATATCTTCTTCAGGCTCCTCCGCTGTAATTCCAGTAAAATCATCATAATATCCCTTCATCTGGTCGCTCAGGTCCTTTATAATATTTTTTTCTTCAGAGCTCATATTGTAAAGGTATTCCTCTATTTCATCATATACCGAGTATTTTGCGATTTTCTCAAATCGAACCTGAAAAAATGCCTTAAAATTTTTCTTAACATCATCAAGCAGTTTCGTAATTTCCATATACTCTGCTATATCGCCGGAAACAACCTTATCCTTTTCCATACTTAAATCAACAAACAATGAATGTATATTTTTGTAAAAATTAGGATCTATTTTATTCAGCTTCCGAGATTTCCTCTCAGAAAAAAGCATAGATTTAAGATCCTCCAGGATTTTGTCGTACTTTGTGATATCTATCATTATAACAACGGATACCATTGCCATTTAAATATTTATCAGTTCTTGTTAAAAATATATTATTTGGAATAATTTTCATTCACTTATCAAAAAACTCTTTCCCATAAAAATTAAATGGTATTAACTCAAAAATTTTGTGAAAAATTTCATCATGGTCTTTATACATATTTTTTATCATTTCAGCTCTTTTTGGGACAGAGTATACCGGAATAACCTTTCCCGGCTTTTCCTTCTGGTCAGTATAATCAGTTTCTAAAAGAAAATCTTTACCTGAATTTATTGCAGCTCTGGTATTCTTCCTTGAAGCAATAACTGATTTAAGGATATTATCCTGAAATTTCAGGTCACAGGGATTTGCATGATGCTTTAGCACTCTGTTAACTTTATAATGCCTTTTTATCAATGACTCCAGTCTTAAATATCCCTCTTCATTCATATCTTCAGTGTGCAGTATTAACGGTATATTATGGTCATGGCATGCTTCCAGTGCATATTCAAGGATAATTTCAGAATCACTGTATACATCGTGAGCTACAGGGAAATGTGGATAACCAATTTCTCCCATAGCATCTGCATTTCCGGAATCAATGATTGAAATTGCCATATCAATTCCTTTCTCCATATAAAATACAGGATCTTTTCCTGCTGATCTAAAGTAAAAATAATCCAGTGGATATGGCCCTATTGTTGTTAATGTATTTATTCCTGCTGCACTCACTGCTTTAGCAACTTCAATAGTATCTTTATAAAGCATTTCATAATATGAATCTGGCGTATAGAAATAATCCGGAAAATTAACTATGTTCATAGAAGTTCCACCATACTTTATAAATTCTCTAGCAGCATCAAGAAAATAGCCATTTTTTCTTATATGTACGAAATTATCAAATACTGTTCTGTACAATCCCATGCAAATACATTAACGGAATCGTTTTATTATATTTTTTGAATAAAATCCTGTTTATTATTGTATTTAATATTTTTTTATTTTATTATACAAGAGAAAATTTTATAATGAAATATACATATGCTTTTAAAGAAAAGATTATAATCTTATGTTATAATTAAGGAAGAGGTGAACAAATGCAGCAGGGTCAAATGGCTTATGATAGAGCAATAACAGTATTTTCCCCGGATGGGAGATTATTTCAGGTTGAGTATGCTAGAGAAGCGGTTAAAAAGGGTTCTACAGCCCTTGGAATTAAATTCAAGGACGGAGTATTGCTTTTATCCGAAAAAAAGGCAAGAAGCAGGCTTGTTGAAAAAAATTCACTTGAAAAAATACAACTTGTGGACGACAATGTGGCAACGGTAACATCAGGCCTTGTGGCAGATGCCAGAGTTCTTATCGATTTTGCAAGGGTAGGTGCCCAGCAGGAGAAAGTTACCTACGGATCACTTACAAATATTGAAAATCTTGTAAAGAAAGTAGCCGATCAGATGCAACAGTACACGCAGTTTGGTGGTGTAAGGCCATATGGAGTTTCAATAATATTTGCGGGAACTGATACAATAGGCCCAAGATTATTCGACTGTGATCCAGCAGGAACAATAAATGAGTATAAATCCGTTGCTATCGGCGCAGGAAAGGATGCTGTAACTGATTATATAGAAAAAGAATACAAGGATGACCTGTCACTTGAAGACACAATAAAACTTGGCATTGCCGCACTTAAATCAGCAATAGCAGATGCAGAATCAATGAAAGAGCCAGAAATAGCATCAATAAAGGTAGGAGAAACATTCCACGTTTATACAAGTGAAGAAGTTTCAAAATACTTAAATTAAATACCATAATTTTTTCAATTTTATAAATTTAAAATAAGAGTTTTATAGTTCAATATTATAACATATAGGTTTAAATGATTTCGGTTATTCTGGGTTTGCAGTTTGGGGATGAAGGGAAAGGCAAGATTACGGATTTTATCAGCAGGGATTTTGACGATGTTGTTCGTTTCAACGGTGGAAGCAATGCCGGGCACACAGTTGTAATAAATGGGGAGAAATTCAAATTCCATCTGGTGCCATCTGGGGCAATGCAGAGCAGCAAAGTCATTCTCGGCAATGGAATGGTTATAGATCCTGAGGAATTAATTTCAGAACTTGAACTTCTAAAAAAATCCAATAAAAACATAGACATAAAAATCAGTGCAGGGGCACATATAGTTACAAAAATGCATAAATGCCTGGATAAGAAGGAAGAAGGAATAAGGTCAAAGCTTAATATTGGAACAACTTCACAGGGGATAGGCCCTACATATGAGGATAAGTATGCAAGAACAGGCATAAGATTTATAGACCTTTCAAATAAAGAGATAATAAAGGATAAAATAGAAACAATATACAATATGAAAAAAAATCTACTTGCAGGAAGCATATATGAAAATCCAGAGGAAAGGAATAAAATGGTTGATGAACTCTGTTCTTTTGGCAATTCAATTTTGAAATATATGGATTACACTGAAAATCTCATTTATAATGATTACAGGAAAGGAAAAAACATACTTTTTGAAGGAGCCCAGGGTGGAATGCTGGATATAGATTTTGGAATATATCCATTTGTAACATCATCAAACACAATTGCCGGCGCACTTACAACAGGTTCCGGCTTTTCATTCAGAAAGGTTAACAGAGTTATAGGAGTTTTCAAAGCATATACATCAAAGGTAGGTTCAGGCCCATTTCCATCTGAAATAGTAAATGACAGCACATTAAGGGATCTTGGAAGCGAATATGGGACTACAACCGGAAGGCCAAGAAGAGTTGGATGGCTTGACATTCCCTTGCTGAAATATACAATAATGATGAATGACGTTGATTCTCTGGCAATAACAAAGGTTGACATTCTGGGAAAAATGAAAACAATAAAAGTGGCAACAAAGTATACAATTGATGGAAAAGAAATCGATTATTTCCCGAAAAGGCTTGAAGATTTTAATAAATTGCATGTTGATTATGTTGAATTTCCAGGTTGGGGAACGATCAATAATGCTGAGAATATAATAGCAAATGGGTATGATGAACTCCCTGAAAACATGAAAAAATTCCTGGAATTCATTGAAGAAAAAACAGGCAAAACCATTGATATTATATCACTTGGAGAGGACAGAAAAATGACCATAACAAAAGAAATATTTAATTAATATAATGCAATTATGCCATACAACTTAGCCGGTATTTATTGCATACCTTTTTTATGCTCCGATGGTGTAGCCAGGCCAAGCATTCCGGCCTTTCGAGCCGATGACTCGGGTTCAAATCCCGGTCGGAGCA
>NZ_JBBIRC010000051.1:0-9145 GCF_037442045.1 Ferroplasma sp.
GTGTCTGGCTGTTACCTGGCAAACTTTTGGACCAACCTGCGAAAACATTTGCATGGTTGTGTCGTTATTCAACATCTCTACTTCATTTATTGCTACATACGGTTTAGGCATTTTTTCTCACCAAATTATAAATAACTAAGTCATATTTAAGAGTTATTATTCATATATATGAATTATAGTTAAATTCAATGATTTTCTATGCATAACTGTAATTTAATGCAAATTTTCGTTACTTAACATGGAATATTATTTATAAATAATCAGTTCTTGGCAATTAATATATCTTTCAAATAAAATAAATCTAAAGCATTCTAATATTAGTAGTAAATAGTCATATATGTGAATAACATGGAAATATATTTATACAAATAAAGTATGCAATACCTATGGTTAGTGATGCAATAGAGAAAAATAAAGGATATTATATGAAATCACTGTCGCTTGAAGATCAATTTTCACGCCTGGATGCATGGTACAAGGTTGATTTTTTAATAGATAACAAAATATTAACAAAGGATTACGTAGTTGAAAACAAACAGAAATTTCTTGATCTTTTGACAACAACAGATGAAATGGTTAAGGTACATGCATGGGTTCTTGCAAGAAGGTTCGCCGATGCCGGATATATTTCAAAAGAAGATATTAACAAAAGAAAAACATATCTAATCCCATATGTGGAAAGCGGAGACCTGACTGCATGGTGGAATGCAGTTGACCTGATCAATGGAAATTATATTGATAATACATATCTATTCCCATATAAAGATATATTTATAGATAGCCTTAAAAGTGACAATCCGGGAATTGTAAGTGATGCATGGCATATGGTTCCATTGCTGGTCAATGCTGGAATTATAAAGGAAAATAATTATGAAGAAAATAAAAAATACCTTTTTAACGTTCTTAAATCTTCAAATCAGTATATCAGATTGAATGCATGGGAAACCATAATTGACCTGGGTGAGAAAGGCATTTTGAAAAGAGATGATATATTGCCATACAAGGAGAAGGCAAAAGAACTTGTAAATGGTGAGGATTTAATAAAGCTTACATCATTGTTTGATACTACTCAGGAACTGTTTCTTGAAAGGCTTAAAAATCTTGATTTAATGAATTAAATAAATTCCGCCACATTTATGGCGCTTGCAAATATTGCAACATAGAGTGGAACGGTGTTTTCACCTTCCTGCAAATTAAAATTTTCATTGTTCATTTTAATTGAAAATTTATTTATGTTCAAATTAATTTTTGTTTCTTTATCCATGAAGATAACCGGAATCGCTTCTGTTAATGGATCAAATTTTCCTAAATCATTAATTGCCACTGGCTTGACCATAAGCCCTGTTTTGCCGTGGAGGCTAAAGGGAAATCTTATCAATCTATGTATATCGGTGGTAACAGGCTCATCTATTTCTGCCATTGCAGTACTATTAAAATCATTGAGAAGCCTCGAGAGCATAATACGGTCATAATCTATGGAAGTCTTCTCGTTGCTTTTATTCTGCTTAACCAATAACCTAAATTTATTTCCCGTATCACGAGCAAGGAAATCTATAATTTTTTCTCCATTGTAAAACTTTTGAAGATATTTCATATAATTTCCTGATGATTTGCCAAACACATTTTTTATATAATCTTCATCAGGCTCTTTAAAAAAATTTGAGATATAATTATTTAATTTTTTAAGCATTCCATATTGGAAATGGCTATCATCCAGCATTTTCAGGTCTTCGATATTCAGGCCTTCAACTTTTATATAATCCCCAATTTCTCTTCTTGAATCAGAATCCATGCTGTATATCCTGTCACTTTCTACATGCACATGGTATCCCCTGCCACCTGAGAAATAAAGCCGAATATTTTTATCGTCAAATCCAAAATCATCCATGAGTATTTCCAGCAACCTCATTGTGTGCTTCTTAACCTCTGAAAGTATCTCCATATATGTCATCTTATCTGCCCCTTCAATATGGTCAGCATCAAGATCGAATATTAACTCTGCTCCAAGCCATTCTTTCTCAAGCATTTTATGCTGGTCTGGAAATCTGTAATATGAAGAGGAGTAATAAAGATGCCTTGGTGCAGTATGCTGGACAAATTTTTCTATCTCTGCCTGACCATTAAATTTTTTGTGCCGGATCATGGTTCCATTGAATGGTATAAAGCCTATTTCTCTTTGAAATAACATATCCGGTATGCCAAGATGATTTTTGTAATAATATTCACGAAAATATTCCATTAACTTTTTAGGATCTGACACGGTTTGCTATTAATCTAATAAATATAACTATTTGCCTGACTTACTGTCAATCAATAAATTTATAATGTGCAGTACTATTGTATTGCAATGATTGGAGTAGCAATAAATGGTTACGGGACAATAGGCAGAAGGATTGCCTATGCAGCATCTAAACAGGATGATATGTATGTTACAGGCATTGTAAAGAATTCCCCTGATTATGTTACGAAACAGGCTTCTAAGTATTTTAATATTTATGCTCCTGATAATGATAAAAAGAAGGAATTTGAGGCAAGTGGCATAACTGTAAAGGGTACACTTGATGATCTTTTATCAGAATCAGATATTGTTATTGATGGAACTCCTGAAGGCAATGGAGAAAAAAATTTAAAAATTTACAAACAGCATGGAATAAAAGCAATTCTTGAAGGCGGAGAAAGCAAAGATGCTGTAGAAGTTAGCTTTAATTCATATTCTAATTATTCAAAATCAATAAACAAGAATTATGTTCGTGTAGTATCATGCAATACAACTGCTCTTGCCAGAACCCTTACACCGTTAAATGAGAAATTTGGAATTAACGAAGTCAATGCAACAATCATGAGGCGTGCAACAGATCCAAATGACAGCAAGAAGGGGCCTATTAATGCCATAGAACCTTCAATGGCATATCCATCACACCATGCCGGTGACCTGAAAACCGTAATGGAAGATATAAACATAGAAACAACTGCAGTAAAAGTCCCAACAACACTCATGCATGTCCATGTAATAAATCTGGAATTAAAATCGGAAACAACTAAAAATGAAATAATATCTGCACTGTCAAAAAAACGGCGCCTGATACTGTTCGACGGCAATGAAAAAATTAATTCTACTGCACAGATAATGGATTATGCAAGAGAATTATCAAGGAACAGGTCAGATTTATATGAAATAGCAATCTGGAAAGACAGTATAAATATTTATAAGAATAAAGTGCATTATATTCAGGCAGTGCATCAGGAAAGTGATGTAATTCCTGAGAATATCGATGCTATAAGGGCAATGTTTGGTATAGAACAATCAATGTCGCAGGATAAAACCGATGCCTCTCTTGGCATTAAAGGAGTTGAATATTAAAATGGCAAAAGAAAAAAAGATTGATGAAGATATAATAGAAAATAATGAGGGCAAGAAACTTACGATAGAAGATTTACCCGGTGTTGGAGAAGCAACCGCAGAAAAATTGAGGGAAAATGGCTATGACGATATAATGGTTATAGCAGTTGCATCACCAAAGGATCTTGCAGATATCAGTGGCATTGCAGAAGGAGCTGCAGTAAAAATTATTAACGCTGCAAGAAAATTTGCTGATGTTGGGAACTTCGAAACAGGTGAGGAAATTCTTCAGAGAAGAAAGGAAATTAAAAAACTTTCAACAGGTGCACAGGGACTCGACAATCTTCTTGGTGGAGGGCTTGAAACACAATCAATTACTGAATTTTTTGGTGAATTTGGATCCGGGAAAACTCAGATTATGCTGCAACTGGCTGTAAATGCTACAATTTCTGAAGAGCTGGGTGGAATGAATTCAGATGTCCTTATCATAGATACAGAAAATACATTCAGGCCAGAAAGGATAATACAGATGGCCAGGGCGAAAAACCTTGATCCCGATGAAACATTAAAAAGAATTCATGTTGCAAGGGCATACAATGCACACCACCAGATACTTCTGGCAGAAAAAGCTTCGGATATAGCAAAAGAATTTCCAATAAAACTGCTTATAGTCGATTCACTGACATCCCATTTCCGTTCTGAATATGTGGGAAGAGGATCACTTGCAGAGCGCCAGCAGCTATTGAACAAGCATATGCATGATTTGTTGAAATTTGGGACAATATTCAATGCTGTAATAGCGGTTACAAACCAGGTTTCAGCTAATCCTGCAGTATTTTTCGGAGACCCAATGACGCCTATTGGCGGAAACATTGTCGGCCATACTGCAACATTCAGAATTTATTTAAGAAAGGCAAAAGCAGGAAAAAGAATAGCAAGGCTTATAGATTCTCCGTACCTTCCAGAAGGAGAAGCTGTTATAACACTTACAGAGGATGGAATAATAGACGGAACTTAAAATAATTTTGTAACCTGTATATTACCAAACTCCTCTTCCTGGTACATGCTGATATTACCTGATTTTTCCAGAAACAGCATATACAAAATGAAATTTGCCCTTTCTAATTTTGAATTTCCCCAGTAATCTTCCACAAAAAATGGGTTCATATAACCTGATATGCGCTGTAATGTATCCATTATTCCATCCTCAATAGAATCAGTATTGGACTTTGCAATTATATCCTCATCCATATCATCAGGATAATAAAGGTCTTCATCTTCTTTTTTAACCTTTTTTTCTTTAAATACCGTTTTCATTGCAGTTAAAAATTCTGTGAGGGTAATTTTTGCAGACTCTTTGTGTAAAACAGGTATTTTGAGGTCTGGCATGCTTCCTATTGTTGTATCATCCTGATTATATATTCCATCGCTCCAATCCGTTACAGGATCGCCAAAATCCTCTTCTTCATTAATCGTATTTTGCATCATCTGAGTGCTTTTTTCATACAGAACATGCCAGGCACTGGAAATAAGCATTCCTGCTATTTCAAAATTTTCACTGTTTTCTCTTGCAAACAGGTCTTTGAATTCCGAAATATTAACACTCCATGGATCCAGCTTGCCTGTTATTACAAGTTTAAAGATTTTTGAAACAGTTTCGGAGAAAATATCTGGGTACTCAATGCTTTCCTCAACTTCATTCAGTATTCCTTCATAATACGAAATGCTATCACCAATATTCTGAGTGATCATTGCTTTGAGTATTTCATTCCTTTCCAAGGCCTTCACCTACTCTCTTCTGAATTATTTTTGTATTTCCATGCTTATCTACTGTAACACCTATAAGGTTATCAGCAAATTTTGTAACTGCTCCTTTTAATGAAACCATAACCACCTGCGAACTTTTTGAATTTTCCCTGAACAATTCTCCAACATGTTCTGCATTATGGCCATCCAGAAACATATCTACCTCGTCTAGATAATATATTGGGGAAGGATTTTTTATCTGGAACGAAAGAATAAGTGCCAGTACTGCTACACTTTTCTCACCTCCACTCAGGGCATCGATTTTTATCATGTGCTTTCCACTTGGTTTTACTTTTATGTAAATTTCAGCATTGAGTGGATCTTCTCTGCTTGTAATTTCAAGGTTCGCTTCTCCACCTTCAGATAACCGTGCATATATTTGCTGGAATTGTGAATTTATTGTATCGAAAAGCTCCATAAAAATTCTTTTTTCAGTTTCTATTATTTCATTCTGCAAATCGATAAGATCATCCCTTTCCCTGATTAAAGTATTGCATTTTCCCTGAGTACTGTTATATCTGTCCAGTTCCTGGTCATACTGTTCGATTGCCTTCAAATTAACCATACCAAGTTCCTGAATTTTTGTATTATCATCATCAATTTTCTTTTTTATCTCTGGAATGCTCATGCTGTATTCTTTTAGTTCAATATTGCTGTTCTCAATTTCATAATTCAGTGTTTGCAGCTGAAAAGTTATGTTTTCGATTTTTGTTGTAAGTGTTGCGATAATGGTTTTCTTATTGCTTATTAAATCATCATTTTTCCTAATTTTCTCGTACATCTTCTCAATACTGGCTGATACCTCTGTCTTTTCATTGTAAAGGTCTCTGGACTGTGAATCTATTTCATATTCTTTTTGCCTGCTTTCCTGTAGCTCCACCTGCATTTCTTCAACATTTTTCCCATATTCAAGTATAATATCATTATTTTTGATGAGTTCTGATTCAAGTTCTCCAATCTTTTCCTCCTGCTCTTTTTTCCTTTCCATAAAATTTTTGGTTTCTGTTTCTATTTGAACAAGAGTATTGGAATAACCTTCCATTGTCTTTCTGGCCTGTGATAGTTCCTCTTCCATGCCCTTTTCTATTTCTACATTCTCTGGAGCGATTTCATTTAATTGCTTGTATAATTTTTCCCGTTCCTTTTCCAGGTTGAACCGCTTCATTTTTATTTCGTTTTTTGTTGATTCCAGCTCGTTCTTTTTATCATCAGCTTCTTTTATTTTATTCTTTATTTCCTCAAGCTTTGTTTCACTGTTTTTAATTGAGCTTTCAGATTCATTAAGCTGAAGTTGATAGTTGTTTATGCTTGTTGTTGATATATCCCTTTTTCTTGTAAGTTCCGCAAGCTTTGTAGAGATTTCAGAATTTTCCTTCTGCTTGAAGCTAATCTCACTTTTAAGGATCTCATTATGATCTTCAAGATCTGTTATTGTTTTCATAATGCGGTTTGCAATTAATTCATCGTTTTTTATGGAACCCCCGGTCATTGCACCGGATGGGTCAAGGACATCTCCGCCCAGTGTAACTATTCTTACACCGGTCATGTATTTTCTCGCATGTTCCAGTGTATCCATTAAAACAGTATCACCAAATGCATATTTGATGGCTTTTTCAAAAACTATATCATATCTTACAAGATTTCGGACAAAATCTGTAGCTTCCCCAGAATTAACCAGGTCAGCAGCCTTTTGCCTGTCGGAAGATGTGCTGATCTTGTTCAATGGTATGAATGTTAACCTTCCCAATTTTTTGGATTTTATTGACTGTATGCATTTCTGTGCTATAAAATCTGTATCAACCACTATTGAATTTAATCTTCCACCTGCAGCAACAAGTATTGCATTTGCATGATCATCATTATATTCTATAAGTTTTCCAAGCGCCCCATGTATCCCACTATCTTCCTCCATCATGGTGTTAATTTCTTTCAGTGCCGGTGAAACACTGCTCCTGTAGTTAAGGCCGCGGAGTTCTTTCTCCTTATTTCTTATCTCTATATCGTTGTTATTCTTTATTGTAACTAAGTCATTCAGCTTATTTCTCGTATCAATAAATTTTTTATTAACCTCATTGATTTCAACAGTGTACTGTTTATTGTTATTTTCCAGATTTCCTATTTTCCATTTTAAATCTTTGACCTTTAACGTTTCATCCTTTATTTTTTCCTCATTCATCGTTGTTTCTTTGTTTAACCCCGAAATTTCCTGTTCAATTTTACCTATTTCACCGTTATTGATGATCTGGTTATTTATTTCCTGAATTTCAGCATCTATCGATGCAAGTTTCTCATTTATTTGCTTTTGCGCCTTTGAATTTTCATAGTTTTCCTGCCTGAATTTTTCAAGCTCATCACTAATTTTCTTTATTGTATTTTCGGATGCCTTCAGGTATGATTCATAGTTTTTCTTTTCCTTTGTTTTCTTATCCAGCAGTTCCTGATTAAATGCATATGCGTCTTTTGTGGTTCTTAGCCTGGATTCTGAATTTATTTTTGACTCCTTCGCACTGGCAATTTTTGTTTGCAGTTCCGTAATTTTAATGTTAAGTTCTTCTATGTGCTTTCTGATTTCCTGTACCCTCTTTCCGCCCATGGCATCCAGTTTTTCGTCAATTTCTTTTATTTTGTTGGTGGCCTCATATTTTTTTGATTCAAGATCAGAATTTTCCGTTTCAAGCTTATTTATATCATCCTGATTTTTGTCAATGTTATCATTGTACATTGAAATTTCCTGATCTATTCTATCCCTGTCCTTTACTTTCAGGAATAATTCAAGTTCATTAAGTTCCTTTTTTATATCATTGTATTTTATTGCATTATCCCTATCAACTTCAAGGGTATTCAAAACATTTTGAATTTCCTGCAAAACTGCATCCATGCTGTTAAGATTTTCATTCAACCCATTTATATCGTTCTGCGCATTTTCTATTCTATCCTTGTAACTCTCAATGCCGGCAATGGATTCAAAAAGCTTCCTTCTTTCAGTCCCGGTCATTTTCACAAGGTTATTGATGTCACCCTGAAGCACAAAGCTATAAGCATCAAGGTAAATATGAAAAGTATCAATGAGCTTTAAAACCTCATTCCTGGATGATTTCTTATTATTTATATAATAATTTGATTTATATTCCTTATTGATGTATACAAGTTCCCTTTTAATTGCATATCTGTTATCTTCGTCATTAATGATATTCAAAGTAACATAACAGTGTTTTTTTGGGGGGTCAGTTTTATGGATAAAGTCTTCAAGCCTGTCAACCCTTACAGTTTTGTTAGCTCTGATTCCAAGGACAAAAAGCATGCTGTCCCCTATGTTGCTTTTTCCCGATCCATTTGGACCTATAATTACAGTAAACCCTTTATTAATTTTTATGAGCTGTTTATCGCCGTATGATTTAAAATTTTCCATTTCAACGGAATCTACGATCATTATGTATGACAATATGCATACCTATATTATTTTTTCGTTAAATAAATATCATTCTCTTATTTGTGTCTGACAGTTATTTAATTATGATTTTGTTCAGAATATCAATATATTGTTTTGGGAATCCTGAAAAATAGACATTAATTGATTATTTTTTTACGATTTCTGTTAACATTGCCGAAAAACTAGATTAAAAATTACCCGGAGCGAATTGAAAGAATGACCCTGGTAACTGGAGCAATAACGAGCATTGCATTTAAATATACATCAGAAACAGGAAGAAATTAGAAAAGGAATAAAAGTAAAAGAGCCATTTAAACTATATCCTAAATATAAACATCTTTTGACATATTTAGCAATATCGTTTTGCCGTTCTTCAAACATTGTGCATTGTTATGCAACATGTTCATTCGCAGCGTAGGCAGTCTCAGTCCTTCCTGCTCCGGGCATGTCAGGTATGCCCTGTGTACAGGTATTCATTCTTCATGGACTGCCAAGAGGCTGACGCACTCACGGGGAACGGTTCTCCGCAAAGGTCAAGGCCACGAAGGGCTATTGCAAGTGATGCGAGC
>NZ_JBBIRC010000052.1:0-8828 GCF_037442045.1 Ferroplasma sp.
AAATATTAATTTACATATTACGTAATTACGTTATATAGATTATTTTTATTATGTGCAGAAATATACCAAGAAAATTGGATATTTTATTGAATGCGGATTAAGACATATTACGTAAGTATTTCATTGTTTAGGTTTTAATTATAGCATAAAATAGACAATGCCAAAGTTTTTGTATGGTTTTATTATCTTTGCCTATGGATGAATACGAACTTACTATAATCGGAGCCGGACCTACTGGATTATTCGCCACCTTTCTGGCTGGCCTTAGAGATATAAAAAGCATAACGCTGGAAGCTCTGGACCATACCGGCGGCCAGATACCAGAACTGTATCCTGAAAAAATGGTATATGATGTACAGGGGATTCCAAAAATAAATGCCATAGAATTGAGGGACAAAATGTATGAACAGGCGAAGCTGTTTAATAGCCGAATTGAGCTCAATAGCAAGGTTACAGATATAATTCTGGATAATGAAAAGTATATAATAGAAGTTAATGGAGAAAAAAAATATAGCTGCAGGGCTATTTTAATATGCACCGGAATTGGAGATTTTACCCCAAGAAAAATAGGGTGCCCCGGCGAAGATGAATTTAATGGAAAAGGTGTTGAATATACTGTAAAAGATGTAACAAAATTTGCTGGAAAGACAGTGGCTATTGTTGGTGGAGGCGATTCGGCCCTTGATTATGCAAATGAACTGGCAAACACTGCCAAGAAAGTATATGTATTACACCACAGTGAAAAATTCAAAGCCGCAGAAAAAACGCTGGATACAGTAATGCAGGAGAAAGATATCACACTTCTAATGAATACAACGGTTACCGCAATAAATGGAGACACCAGTGTAAGGGAAATTACAACAGTAAATGAAATCGACAAAAGCGTGGACAATATAAAAATTGATGCGTTGATAATTGCAATAGGGCATATTGGACGCCCAAATGTGTATAAATCAGTTAATATAACAACAAACAAAAATGGAAGGTCTATAATGGTAAGCGATGAATACCAGACAAACCTTAAAGGCATATTTGCAGTAGGCGATGTTGCTACAGTGGAAGGGGAACCAATACACCCATTAATAGCTGTCGATGGGGGAAACGCTTATATAGCCATTAATTTTATTAAAAAATATTTAACACCGGCGGCAACAATATTTGGAGGGCACAGTTCAAATCTTAATATTTAAATAGATATAAAACAATATGCGGTAAATGAATGTAGATGATGCAATATTAACTTTAAAGGAAAGAAAAGCTTCAAAAATACTGCTTCAGCTCCCGGATGGATTGAAGCCAGAAGCATTTGACCTTTTCAATAAATTTTCACAGAATTTTAATGTAATAATAAGTTCACAGTCTTTTTATGGCGCGTGTGACATTGGCAATATGGAAGTATACAAAGATGTTGATTATATAGTGCAGTTAGGGCATTCTGAAATCCCAAACATAAAATATACAAAACCGGTCATATTTATCGAATATTACTATAAGCTCGTAGAACTGAACGATAATGTTTTTTCAACATTGAAAGAAAATGGCATAAAGAATGTAGGCCTTTTATCATCCATACAGTACTATAAAGAAATGGGATATGTAAAGGCAAAACTGGAGAATCTTGGATACAATGTTATTATAGGTAAAGTTGATGGGAGAATGAAATATCCGGGGCAGGTTCTTGGGTGCAATTTCAGTGCAGCCCATTCAATAGCAGAAGAGGTTGATGCCTATTTGCTTGTAAGTACTGGATTATTTCATGGAATCGGAGCTCAGTTATCAACAGATAAGCCTGTGTATATACTCGATTTAAATCAGAGATCTATTAATAACATACAGCCGGAAATTGACAAATTTCTCAGAAAAAGGTATGCAAGAATAGAACCTGCTATTGATGCCAGGAAATTTGCAATAGTCATAGACACAAAAATAGGGCAGTACAGAAAAAAACTTGCATACAGCATTTACAATAAGGTAAAAAAATTGGGAAAAGACGCCGTAATAGTTACTGCGGATAATGTAAATCCTGTTGATTTCCAGAATCTCATGTGCGATGCAGTGGTATTTACAGGCTGCCCCAGAGTTTCAATAGATGATGAGGATAAATTCAGCATGCCTGTTTTGACTCCCATTGAATTTGAACAGTTATTTGGATTTAAAAGCAATAATAAGTATATGATGGATGAAATAGTTGGAGTTGATACTTATTCTCCAATAAGATAGTTTGAACCATGGGAAACAATAGTGCAGTAAATTTCAGAATATTTTTTATAGCCCTCTTTTAATACAACCGGCCTGTAGTTAATATCCCTGCCAACCATTGTACCATTTTTGCCATCTTCTGTAATGAGGACTTTCTCTTCTTTGCCAGTATAAGTGTCAAGCTTTTTCTCCATCTGTTCTTTATGCAATGCAATAATTTCACTGGACCATTTTTTTAGCAGATTAGAATTCAAAGGCATTTTATTGTAATCCTTTGTAAATGGCCTCGGTGAAAATCTTGTAACGTTTATAATATCGGGTTTATAAGTTTCCAGAAATTTTATTGTTTTCTCGAATCCTTCTTCCGTATCGTTATGGTATCCCAGTATTATATCTGTAGCAATTGACATGTCAGGAAATGTGTCATGGAATTTTTTCCATACAGTTTCGGCTTCTTCAATTGTATATTCCCTGTTCATGGCTTCCAGCACATTGTTATCTGCACTCTGCACTGGCAAATGAAGGAATTTGAATACTTTTTCATGCTTATAGGAAGATATAAGCTTATCAAGTATATCATAAGTATTTCTTGGTTCCATCATGCCCACACGCAGATTAAAATCTTTATTTATTGAAGATATGCTGTTTACCAGCTCTGCAAGGTCTGTATGAATATCCTTTCCATATGCTGCAGTATCAAGCGAGGATATCCTTATTTCCTTTATTCCACGTTCCAGTTCCATATTTGCCTGATTTACAATTTTTTCAATATTTCTGGATAACAGTTTCCCCCTTGCTATGTGTGAAATGCAGAAATTGCAGCTTCCCGTACAACCCTGGTTAATTGGTATTCCATCATATATATCGGATTTTATTTCAATATCATCAAGATCACCCTCGTAAAAATTTCTGAATTCTTTTGGCTTCAGCACATGTACGTTATCAGATTCGATTGTATTCCCATTTACGGTTGCGAGGCAGCCGAGAACCTGAACATTTTTGGAAGCTTTCGAAAGTGATGAAATGCGCTTTACCATTCTATCCTCTGTATGCTTTATAACAACACATGTGCCTATAAGGCTTAAATCAGCATCTTCCGGGTCATTCACCAGCTGGTTGTTTTTATCTTGAAGGAGTTTATTAAGGTAAAGTGATGATTCGGATTTTTCCAGTGTGCATCCGTATGATTCGAAATAAATTTTCATATTTTTTGATTGCAATTAAGTTAATAACGATTTTTATGCCGTATGCCTTAAAAATTATTATAGCCCAATTATATAATTGCGTAAACATACCGTCATATAAAGTGTAGAATTCGATAAATTGCTCTTTTAAAATTCAATTTACCTATGAAAAGAGTTAAATATTGCTTTAAAATATAATTTTATGACGGATGAAAATAGTTCAAATAAAGTAGATGAAAATAGAAATTACCAGTGCGACCTATCTATAAGATGGGAGCATATAGATTCATCAATTTTACCATTCGACGATCTTGATAAAGAAATTATGTGCTTCCTGCGTTATAATGCAAGAATGTCAAATGCAGAAATAGCAAAAATGCTCAACACAAGCGAAGCCACTGTTAGAAGAAGAATTAATGAACTTGTGAGAAGAAAGATTATTACTGGTTTTTCTGCACTGGTGGATTTGCATGCCATTGAAAATAGCATAAAGGTCTGCATAAGGATAGATATAGAGGGTGAAAAACTTGATAGCATAGCCGAATCTTTAGCAGCCAATCCAGATATATTATCACTTTACAGAAGGAGAGGGCAAAACCAGCTGCTATTGCAGGGCCTATTTTTGAATCTGGAAACTATACAGGAATTTGAAGATAGTTTAGCAAGAAGAGAAGGTATAATAAAATATGATACAATGGTTGTATCAAAAGCATACAAAAAAGACCCATGGGTGGGCATATAAAAATTTAATTTAGAAAGTTAAATATTTCATTATATTTCTTTTCATCTATTTTTCCTGTTGCCAGGACAAGATCTTTTATGCTTTTCCCAGTTTCCAGGGATTCTTCAACTATTTCTGCCATAGTATTGTATCCAAGGTACGGGTTAAGAAGTGCAGCAGAACCAAAACTTCTTTCTATGTTTTCTTTAATTTTGTGCAGGTCTGGCTCAATTCCACGTATGGCTTCTTCATCAAGCATTTTAATCCCGTTTGCAAGCCTATCCATTGATTTTGATATTTCGTAGTCGATATGTGGCATCATGACATTTAGTTCAAGTTGCCCTGCCTTTACCGATAAATTTACAGCCTGCTGTGAGCCAATTATGGAATGGCAAATCATATTCATTGCCTCTGCTATTGATGGATTAATTTTGCCCGGCATGATTGATGAACCCTGTTGCACTGCTGGGAGAACTATTTCGTGAATTCCGGAGCCAGGGCCGGAATAAAGCAATCTTAAATCGTCTGAAATCTTGCTGAGATCCAGAGCCATATCTGATAATGAATTCATTACTCTTGAGAAGTCGGTCATGAACTGCATGAGTCCCATCAGATTTTCTCCAGTTCTGAAATTAAATCCGGTTTCTTCGGATATTTTCTTTACTGCATTTCCCTTATATCCCTCAGGTGTATTGGCTCCATTGCCCACTGCAGTTCCACCAATATTTAATTCTAATATATAGTTAAGTGATGCTTCAAATTCATTAAGATCCCTTGAAACAGCAAATGCCCATGCATTGAATTCATCGCCGAGGGTTACTCTAACTGCGTCCTGAAGATGTGTCCTGCCGGTTTTGTAAATTTTCTCAAATTCTTTATATTTTGATTTCAGTGAGTTTATTAATGATTCGGTATTTTTAATTACTTTTTGTGATTTAAGCATTATATTCACGCGCATCATTGTTGGATAGATATCGTTTGTTGACTGGCTCATATTTATTACATCGTTTGGGCTTGCGTACTGGTATTCCCCTTTTTTATGGTTCATTGATTCTAATACAAGATTTGCCAGTATTTCATTTGTATTCATATTAAATGAAGTTCCTGCCCCTGCCTGAAAAACATCAACAACAAACTGGTCATCAAATTTACCATCAATTAAAATATCGCATGCTTTGCTTATGCTTTCATATAATTCCTTTTTGAGTTTGCCAGTTGTATAATTTGCGTATGCAGCACCCTTCTTTACTATAGCCATTGCACGTATATGGTCGCGGTCGTTTGATTTTATGCCAGAAATATTGAAGTTATTTTTGGCTCTGAAGGTATTTATTCCATAATAGATATTGTCATCAATTTTTACTTCGCCTATTACATCTTTTTCTGTCCTCATAGTTAATAATGTTACTTGAGTATAAAAATATTTTAATTACAACGTTTAACTTAATTTAATAAAGTGCTTTTTATAATTTAACAAATATGGAATTTTTATACACGCGATAATTTGCTGGCTGAAGTAACTGAATAATTTCATGATTAACATTTATTGGTAATATTATTACACTGTAATTATTAAAAAATTAAAAATCTCTGTACTTTTAAAATTAAAAAAAATTATAAGCTATTATGCATGATGAAGTTAATGAATATAGAATTCACCGATGCTGGAATGGTTGTTCCCGACAATCTGACTGTTGGTTATATAGATGGCGACGGCATCGGCCCTGAAATTACAAAATCTATGATTGATGTTGTTAACAGCGCAATAGAGCTTGCTTACGGAGGCGACAAATCAATAGAATGGCAAAAGATCTTAATAGGCGCTGAAGCTTATGAAAAACTTGGCACCTATATGCCAGAGGATTCAATTAAGGAAATAAAGAAGATTGCCGTTATTATGAAATCCACACTGAATATAATGCCAGACAATAGGGATATAAATTCTATTTTAAGAAAGAGGATTGGCCTGTATTCAAATATAAGGGTAATTGAGTATATAGAAGGAATGGATACTGTAATAAATACATTCAACAGGCTTAAACTTGCGGTTATAAGGGATTCCCTGCCAGGCATCCATGTCTTTTATCATGCATCAGAAAGTACGGATGAATTGATAAAATTTATAATGGATAATTATGATATAAATATCACACAGGATGCAGAAGTATATATGGCTACCCAAAGCAGATTCAGGGCGAGGAAGATTGCAAGGCATGCCATAGAGTACTGTAAGGAGAATGGAAATACAAAGATTACGATAGTTGAAAATCATTATGGATCTGAATTTGCACAGTGGTGCAAAGAAGAAATTTCAAAACAGGATGATGTAAAATATGAAACCATTAAGGTCAGGCAGTTCATGAAAAATTTGCTTTCTTCCCCGGAGAACTATGAAGTTGTTTTAATGGATAATGTTTTAAGCGGTACATTTATAGATTATCTAATGGGGGCAATTAATATAGAATACGGTTCAAGCATTGGTGACGAATGTGCGATTTTTGAAGCCGTTCAGTCATCGCTGCCATCAGAGGCGGGATACGATGTTGCTGACCCACTTTCATTTATACTTTCCGGAACCGAAATGCTAATGCATATCGGATGGAAGGATGCAGCAAAAATAATAAAGAATGCCATATCCAGTGCTTTTAAAGACAATAAAATACCAAAAGACCTTACGTCAAGAACGGGCATAACAGCGATAAAATGTTCAGAGTTTTCATCTGAAATAATAAAACGCATGAGTGGCTCAAAGTAATGTATTATTGCCTGAAAACATTGTTGGGAAAGGATTCGGCGGAGATATGATGCCAGAGGTTATATTTATATTAACTATTGTCGCCTGGTTCCCTGTTCCAATTATGATAATTTTTAATAATCCCGGATTGGATGACTGGAAAAAAAGCGTTGCATTTGTACGCGGTGGTATAATTAAATACATATTATGCCCAAATAGTGATATCATTGATAAATTGGAAGGATTCATATATAGATTAATATTGCTGTAAATTAAAATGAGTTTTATTTTTAAGGTAGTATTTCCGGGATTGTCAATTGTAATATTGAATGATTTTCCAGCCTGTTCCGTAAGATTTTGTGGCTCAATTTTCTTATCAACACTTATATTTTTATCCGGCTTCAAAAAATAAACAGAAACTGTTTTGTGAAATATATCTGTTCCTGTATTTACTGTTATATTGAAATTACGCTCTCCGCTGTAATTAGAATTATATGTAATCAGATTTAATGTATATACAGTAGCTGTGTTATTTACATGCCTTACATCACTTACTTTAAAAGTTCCAGGATTAACGGAAAAAGTTGGAACAACATTCATTCCGTAATTATACACAGTGACATTTACGCTGACGTTCCCCGGATTTGCACTTTGCACGATATAAGGTGAATCTGGAATTGCTACATTGCTGTTGTTTGTGCTATGGAGGGGAAGTGGTGCAAAACCCAGAACCAGTATAATTATGACTATTATGCCAAGTGTCCTGATAGAAACCTGTGGCCTGAAAAAGTTGTTCATGGGTAGGGCACCACGAATTCCAAGTATCAGAGAAATGGCAACAAGTATGAGTATGTAAGGGTATACAATACTGGCAGCAAGAAGTATGGCAGTTCCAGCATATGAAGCGTATTTGAAATGTTTCCCCATAATCCCGGAAAAAACAATGCCACCATCTAGAAATCCAACTGGCAATGCATTTAATGCTGTGATAACAATGCCTGCATATCCGGCAAGTTGCAGTGGATCGGGAAGTATAAATGCCGGAAAGAAACGTTCAAGCACCAGTGGAAATAAGAGTGGGAAATTTAGAATTGATACTGGAGAATGTATTCCAGCATTGTAATTTGCAGATGGCATAATAAAAGTGCCTGCAATTACCAAAAAAATTGATGAAAAAAATCCAAATAATAGTGATAATGTGCCAGCCTGAATCATTGATTTTGAATCACGGAACTGGTTTTTATTTGAGTTTATTGTTCCGAGGGTTCCAAGCCCGGGAGATGGAATAAAAATAGGAAATTTATATTTAATATGATTTTTTCTCAGTACTGTGTATTTTCCAAATTCACGAAAAAGGAGAATGGAGAATAGAGGAATGGCATAGAATAGTGAACCACCTAAAATGCTTTTATACATTGTAGCGGAGTAATAATCGGAATAGTAAACAAAGCCAGAATATATGAGGGTAGCTATAGAAACAAGTAACATAAAAATTTTAATTCCATTTCTTTCCCTGCTTATGTTTCCATTGCCTATTACAATGATTTGATTGTCAGGATAATCATTTGTAAATGCAGTAACTCCAATTCTATTCAGTTCATCAAGCAGATATGAAAATGTGTTTCTATTTTTTATGGAACTAATGTGGAATACCATGGAGTATTTTGTATTATCCAAATCAGTTACATCGTAATACCTGTTTACTATTCCTTCTATAATTTGAGAATCAATCACTATCTACTAAATACTAAAACCTCCTTTATTAACTTTTCATTTATTTCCGGAATGCATCTAGCAGTAAACAATTTTTTATTCTTTAATATTGCTTCCAGCTTGATGCCACGATCCGAGAGACCGTCTATAAGCCTGTCTATTTTTCCATCAAGCCCAATAGCAGTAACTTCTGTTTTTGCATTTATAATTACTGCCATTACATTTTTCCTGAATATGCTTTTAATAAATAAGTTCAATTCTTCCTTATCAAGATTTG
>NZ_JBBIRC010000053.1:0-8443 GCF_037442045.1 Ferroplasma sp.
AGGATAGGTTGGGATTTGGACCCAAGTAGATGAGATCTGCAGTCTCACGCATAGCTTCTCTGCCACCTATCCATTATTGGATATAGTAAATCTCTATTTATTTTTTTCACCAAATTTCATGAATATAGATATAAAAAGCAATTATCACATGAGGATAAGCAAATTTAAATGCAGGCAATTATTTTCTTATATATGGAAGGACTAAAAAATAAAAATGCAATAGTATGTGCTGGAAGTACTGGAATAGGCAGAGGCGTTATTTCTGTGCTGGCAGATTATGGAGTTAATGTGACCACTTTCTCAAGACATGGGGAAAAATTGGAATCGTTAAAAGAAGATATCTTAAGGCAAACGGGAAATGAAATAAATATTGTTTCTGCTGACCTATCAAAAATGGAAGACCTGAAAAGAGTTGTAGAATCAGCACACTCTCATTTCGGAAAAATAGATTTTTTGATAATGAATTATGGCGACCCAAAAGTAGAACCTTTCATAAACCTCAGTGAATTTGATTGGGATTACAGCATTGATATGTTATTAAAATCAACTATTAGAATGGCAAATATGTCTGCAAAGGATATGATTGTTTCCAATTCAGGAAAAATTATATTTATAACTTCCATGACCACCAAGAACCCCATTGAAGATTTTTCAATTTCTAACTCTCTCAGGTCAGGCATAGTTGCACTTGGAAAAACACTTTCTATTGAACTGGGCAAATATAATATAAATGTTAACTCAATATCACAGGGGTATTTTTATACGGAGCGGCTAAAAAATATTTTTGAAAGAAAAGCGAAAATTTCTGGGGATAAAATTGAAAATATAGAAGAACAATTCAGGAAGGAAATTCCCCTTGGCAGGTTTGGAAAACCTGAGGAAGTAGGCAATCTGGTTGCCTTTTTATGTTCTGGCCTGTCTTCATATATTACAGGAACAAATATATCTGTAGATGGGGGTGTTATAAAATCAATATAACAAACCTGGTCTGGAAATCCTATTCCGGATCAGGGTGAAATATTCATCTGTAATAATATCATTAAAAAATAATGGAAACTTATAAGTTCATATCATGAAGTTATGCAGATCAGAAAAGAAAATTCTATCAGGCACCAAATACTGGCTTAAATGGTGGAAAGGATGTCATGTAGCTTATATTCCTGGAAAGGAAAACATATTAATTACCTGCCAAACCAGTATTGAAGAAATTATGGGGCATAATTACCCGCTATTGAATTCCTGTATGGGAAACAGAAGACCATAACCCCGGTATCATTAAGGCATAACTGCGGTTGGCAAAATTTATATCTGGCCATGTTTTTACATATCATGGCAGAGATTAAAAAATATAATTGGAACGATGTAAAAAAGGAAAAGTTATCAGACAAATTTTACAGGCAGATGGTTTACGGTGATAAAGTAATGGTGGCTCAGCTGGAAATAAAAAAAGGAAATATAGTTCCACAACACAGCCACGAAAACGAGCAGATTACATGGATAATGAAGGGCAAACTACATTTTAAAATAGGAAACCAGGAAATGGATGTTGGCGCAGGCGAAATTCTTGTAATTCCATCAAATACAAAACATGAGGCAATAGCGCTGGAAGATACACTGGATATAGATATTTTCAGCCCGGTAAGGTCAGATTGGATTAACGGAACCGATTCATATCTCAGAAAATAATTAATATTAATCATATTATTTTATCTTTTAGCCGTAAATTTTTGATACTGTAAATTTATTTTTTATATTCTGTTATTACGAATTTCATACTAAAAATACAATATTCGTATATTTTATATATTATGAAGTAATTACATTATTGTGGCATCTAAGTATAGTAATAAACTTTAGATGTCAAAAATAACAATATAAAATACAAATATTTATTAATACTAGATTATTGATAGCTATTTGTAAAGAACAGTAACAGGTGAAAAAAATGGAAACAAAGTGCAAAATATGTGGAGAGAAAATAAATGTGCCAGAAGACTCAATGGTCGGCGAACTTATAGAATGTGGATCATGTGGCATGAGCTATGAAATAGCTTCAATCAATGCCGGAACAGTAGAAATAAAACCTGCTGAAAATGTGGGGGAAGATTGGGGAGAATAAATTGCTTAAAGTGGGCATTGTTGGGGCATCAGGTTACGTTGGTGGTGAACTATTGCGCCTCCTTGTCAGGCATCCTGAAATTGAAATATCTTCAGTTTCATCTACCAGATATAAAGATGAGAAAGTTTCAAGAATTCATCCAGACCTTTATGGAATGACAGATTTGAAATTTGAAGATATATCACCACTGGATATGGCCGGAAAGGTAGATTTGATATTTCTTGCACTTCCACATGGGACATCAATAAAATATGTTCCAGACCTTATTGAAACCGGTGTGAAAATCATCGACATGAGTGCAGATTTCAGACTTAAAAACCCCGATCTGTATAAACCATGGTATGGATATGTCCACGGATACCCGGATATCATAAAAAAATTTGTTTATGGCATGCCGGAATTTCACAGAGAGGAAATTAAAAACGCAAAGTACATAGCAACACCAGGATGCATAGCATCTTCCTCAATTTACAGTATTGCACCCTTCTTAAACCAGGACCTTGCCAGCAACATCATTAATGTTGATGCGAAAGTTGGTTCATCAGGGTCAGGTTCCGGACTTGATGAATCTAAAGTATTCTCTGAAAGGTTTGATTCAATACGTGCATACAAACCGGTAGGCCACAGACATACTCCGGAGATAGAACAGGAACTTGAACATGCAACTGGAAAGAAGGTAAAAATAGCTCTGTCTGCCCATTCTGTAAATATGGTGCGGGGAATACTTACAACATCCAGCATTTATGCAGAAAACGATGAATTTACATTGTGGTCCCAGCTCAGAAAATTCTATGGAAATGAGAAATTTATAAGGTTAATTATGGATAAAAAAAGCAACTACAAATATCCGGATCCTAAAACAGTAATAGGGTCAAACTTTGCAGATATAGGATTTGCCATTGATAAATATGTAAAAAGGATAGTATCATTCGGGGCAATAGACAATTTAATTAAGGGAGCAGCAGGCAATGCAGTGCAGTCAATGAATATCATGAATGGCTTCAACGAATATGATGCTTTAATGATGCCATCACTCTTTCCGGTGTAAATATGAAAGTTTTAAAAATTGGCGGCAGCATACTTGAACAGGTTCTTAACAATGATAATTTATATTCTATTGTAGAAAAGCTCGATGAACCTGTTGCAATAGTGCATGGTGGAGGAAATTATCTGGATTCCCATGCCGAAAATTTCAATTATGAAAAAAAGTTTATTATGTCCCCTGAAGGAATTAGAAGCAGATATACCGATAAAAACACACTTGAAATATTTACAATGGTTATGAGTTTGATTAATGAGAAACTTGTTCTAAATTTAACTGAACACGGAATTAAGGCAATAACGGTAAATGGTGCCATCCGTGCCAGAAGAAAGGAAAAACTGGTAATAATGAATGAAAAAAACAGGAAAATGGTAATAGATGGAGGATACACAGGAAAGGTAGAAAGTGTTGATTCCACTCCCTTAAAAGCTATGATGGATGCAGGTTATATTCCAGTAATATCTCCTGTGGCACTTGGCAGTGACAGCTATCTAAATGTGGATGCTGATCGTGCAGCTGCTTATGTTGCTGGATCTTTAAAAGCGGATTCTCTCACATTTCTTACAAATGTCAATGGGCTTTACTATCAGGATAGGATTATAGAGAAAGCAGATACTGCATACATAAGGAGTATTTTGAAATATATAGGTACAGGAATGGATAAAAAGTTAATGGCATCAATTGAAGCACTGGAAATGGGAGTGAAACAGGTTACAATTTCAAATCCATTTCATGACATATACAGCGGAACGGTGATTTATAATGAATTATGAAAATGAATACATAGCAAACACATACCAGAGGTTGCCCATAAATGTGCTTAACGGCGATGGTGCAATACTCCATGATATTAACGGAAAAAGGTATATTGACCTGATGGGTGGTTATGGCGTTGCAATACTTGGATATAGAAACAACAAAATAAAAGAAGCAGTATGCAGGCAATTTGACACAATATCAATAGCTCATGCTTCTGAATATACTGAAGCAAGGGAAGAATTTGTTAAAAACCTTTCAGGCATAGTCCCTTCAGGGTTAAATAAATTCTACCTTGGAAATACAGGGGCTGAAGCCATAGAAGCCGCAATAAAAACGGTAATTAAATCATCAAAAAAGCATAAAATTATTGCAATGACAAATTCATACCACGGGAAGACAGCAGGTGCGCTTTCAATAACATATTCAGAGAAATACAGGCAAAATTTTAAGGATATTCTCATAAAAAATGTAGAATTTATCAGATACAATAATATGGACGACCTGGATAAAATCAGGAAAGATGATGATATTTCAGCTGTGTTTTTTGAGCCTGTCCAGGGTGAGGGAGGAATAAACATTCCGGATCTGGATTACGTAAGGGAATTAAGGAAAATTACAGAGGATAATAACATAATACTTGTTGCAGATGAAATACAATCCGGGCTCGGTAGAACTGGAAAAATGTGGGCACATGAACACTTTGGCATCAAACCGGATATAATAACAATCGGAAAAGGAATAGGCGGAGGCCTTCCATTATCTGTAGCTGCTGGAAAACCTGAATTTATGGACAACCTTGCAAAGGGAGAGCAGTCCTCTACAACAGGCGGAAACCCGCTGGCTATGGCTGCAGGAAGTGCAGTTATAGAACAATTAAACGAAGATTTGATAAAAGATGTTGGCAGAAAAGGAAAAATATTCAGGGATGAACTTGAAAAATTGCTTGCAGATTCCCATATTGTAAAGGAAATCAGAGGCCTTGGTCTGATGGATGCAGTAGAGCTTAAAATAAAATTCCTTCCAGTATTCATGGAAATCATCAACAAAGGGGTATTGCCTCTTTATTCCGGAATAAACATATTGAGGATGCTTCCGCCATATGTTATAACCGATTCTGAATTAAAGGAGGCAGCAGGAATTATGAGTGATGTAATTTTATCATATAAAAACGGTGAAAATTAATGAAAATTTCCATGCTATATGATATAATGCGGTGGGAGGAAAGGGCAATACTGAAATCTCTGCAGGATAAAAACGTAGATGTCCAGTTATTGAACGTTAAAGAAATGAATTTAAACCTTGAAAAATCAAATTATGATTTCGGTTCAATTTCCCTTCAAAGAAGCACAGGATATTACAGAAACCTTCATTCCACTGCATATGTTGAATTTACTGGAAATAAAATTATAAATAATTTTAATTCAACAGTAATCACAGGAAATAAAATGTTCACTTCTTTAATATTATCACAGAATAATATAAGAATCCCAAAAACATTTGTTTCTTTTACCAGTGAAAAATTTCTTGAATCCTTTAAAACAGATTTCAACGGAAGGGCAGTAACAAAACCTGTTACAGGAAGCTGGGGGCGGATGATATCACTGCTCAACGATTATTACGCAGCAATGGATGTATCAGAATATAAAGATTATATGTATCCATTATACCAGATAAACTATACACAGGAATACATAAATGAGTATGGCAGGGATTTAAGAGTATTTATTGTAAATGATCGGGCCATTGCTGGAATCTACAGGTATAAATCTGGAGAAGACTGGAGGACAAATACAGCACTTGGCGGAAAGGCCGAGCCACTTAAAATAACTGGCGACATAGAAGACATTGCAGACAAAGTAGCGAAAGCCCTTGGCCCCGGAATATATGGAATAGATATACTCGAATCAAAGGAAGGGTACTTTGTAAACGAAGTCAATGGCAATACAGAATTTAAAAATACAGTCCCTGTTACCGGCATAGATATACCAGGATATATTTCGGAATATCTAATTTCAGAGGCTAAAAAATGAATACAAAAGATATGCTTCTTGAAATGCTTAATATTTATTCCCCCAGTAGCAATGAAGGTGAAATAGCCAAATTGATAAAAGAGTATATGGTGAAGCTTGATTTTGAAAACCCTGTAATAGACAGTGAATTAAATGTAATATCTGTAAACGGAAAGGATAAGCCATATGTATTCTTATGTGGGCATGAAGATACTGTTCCCGGAATGCTTGAAGTAAAAGAAGATGTTTACCAGATCTATGGCAGGGGTGCAGTTGATGCCAAATCATCACTCCTTGCACTTATCCTTGGCGCAAGAAAGGCCATGGACAGGGGGTTTAAAGGCAAAATCCTTGTATCTGCAGCTTCAGGCGAAGAAAGCGACAGCAAGGGAATAAACAACATATTAAAAAATTACAGTGGCTATGATTATGCTGTTTTTGGTGAGCCTGGAGGCCCAATGAACATAACTGCAGGTTATAAAGGAAGATTGTTGATGAAAGTATGTGTGAAAACAGGGACACACCATGCAAGCTCTTCATGGATGGAAGCAAATTCAGTAGATCTTCTTATGGACCTCTGGACTGCCATAAAGAATAAATACGGAAGCAATAAGGATTTTAATTCTGTCACAGCCGGAATAACGAAATTCAACGGTGGCCAGTATGATAATATGACACCGGAGCAGGCATCCATGTATATAGATATAAGATACCCAAAATCAAGGTCTGAAGAAGATATTGTAAATGAAATGAAATATTATATGAAAAACATACTTAAAGAAAATTATACATATGATATAGCGAGCAGGACTCTACCTTACATATCTGACATTAAAAGCCCTCTGGTAAAATCATTCAAATCTGGAATATCGAAAAATGGAATGGTGCCAAAACTCATATTTAAAAGTGGTTCTGGCGATATGAATACCCTTGGGAATGAATGGAAAATTCCAGCAATAACTTATGGGCCCGGGAATACACAGTTATCACATACCGGTGATGAAGTAATTGACATAAGGGAAATTGACAGTGCAGTGAATGTTATTTCCGATTCATTGATCGACCTTCAGGGAAATCAGAGCTAAATAATCTTCGATTTTCTCTCTATTTTTATACAATTCTTTTGATATTTCAATTGGCCTTTTATTGTATAAATCTACCAGTGTTTTTGACATATCATGGTTATTAATTCTGTATAAAATATATACTGTAAAAATGGCAAACAATTTATGATATGTTTTATTGTCCACATATAATTCATGTGCCAATGCAGCCATACGCCTTTTCCACTTTGCTGAATTTTCTGCAGAGGTAAGTATTTCCATAAAAAATCTTGATCCTTCATCACTGTCTATTTCGGTTTTTTCTATATATTTAATTAATGTATATTCGAACTGTTTCCCTGGCGAAAAATTTTGGTAATAATCAAATGTAGCCGCGACGGCAAATGGAAAGGCATTAACAATGGGTTGTATAAGAAAATCTGCAAGAAGCCTGTACATTTTTCTCTCTTCAGAAAAAATTCCTGTTAAAAAATTTATTTTATTCGGATTTACATGCCTTTTCCTGTAAATTAACAGCGCGTATTGATACATTGCATTCAATTCAAGAAGATCTAAATACTCACTGGAATCAGGGGTTTTATCTCCAAAATCTGCCATCATTTCATTACTGGATGATATCATATGGTTAAAGAAATAACCAGGCATAATAAATGTTCTAATTCCTGTCATAAAATAGATGAAATGGGAAGCATTGTATTTCATTCTTTTTACAGTGGCTCTTTTAAAGTTGTGAATATTTTTTCTTGGGTCCACTTTGCCAAAGTTAAAAATCATGGATGTAAATCCAAAAATGAGTATTAACTGTTATTGTTAATCTTTTACATAAGCCCATTCATTTTTGTTATTCCTGTTTTCGGCAATAAATGGAAAACACCATTGTTATGACATATTCCAAATATAAATAATTTCAGCAATTACCACGGTTTTATCTATACTGAATAAAATTACTCAGTTGCATAATCAATTTATTTGCTTAATAATATTGTAAAAATATACTTTTTCACTCAATTTCTGGCTATGGTATTTATTTATAAGAATTTTTAAATGAATATTCTTTTAACCCTAAAAATATCTTTATACATCTCATTTTTCCTGAAATATAGTATTTCTTCTGCAATACTTCTTTATGCATTTGAACGTTCTGGCACTTTCAGTTGAATTTTTGATCTTAATATTACTACATAATATGATTATAGTTAATTACCTGTATCAGTATACTTTTGTTTAGTAATTTTGTTATACATTTTTTTGCATAGAACTGCCTCTTGATAAACTGAGAAATCCTGATCTTATAGTTTTTTTGAGGTCACCTCAGAATATGGAAAAAATAGTGGTATTAATATAAAGTTTTACTGAGATTTTGATTAATTTTTTATTTATTTTTGATAATTTATAAAATGCTAAAATCAATAATTGGATTTTATGCATTATTCAACTGATTATATTGTAG
>NZ_JBBIRC010000054.1:0-7893 GCF_037442045.1 Ferroplasma sp.
GTCCAATCCATGCATCCATAAGCAAAAATTCTTTTCCCCTTAAATTCTACTGGAATTTTTACCTTTCTTTTTTGAAGTTCCATTTTTCCAATCCCGGTTAATGAATATATCGGTTTTTTGCTTTCCTTTACTTCAAGCCATTTATATTCAAGCATTTTTTCAAGCAAATATACACCATTAACACCTGCTAAATGGTCATAGCATGACCTTGCATTATTCAGGTTCTGTTTCGAATCTTTATTTGTTTTAACTTTTTTGTTCCCGCTAAATACGTTGTCAATCCATAGAAGTAAAGGCTCAAGCTGTTCAGGATACAAATAATAAACATGTTCTCGGCCTATACTGTTTGTTCCAACTATTTTATTTTTTGATAATACAGAAAGACAATTGGAAACTTCTGGCTGGATTAAATTTAATGATTCACAAATTTTATTTACGCTTGAAGGGCCAGAGGATAAAAATTCAATTATCTTCATTCTGTTTGGATTTGATATGGCATGAATGATATTTGCAATGTTGCTTTTTGACTCTATCATAACATATAATGGTTTTCTTATATATCATATTTTTTAAATTTTCATTGAAATTATGTATGTATGAATACTTATAAAAAGGTAGATATTTCTATGGCAACTGGAGGCTTACTGCTATTTTTCCTGATGATGGGATCAAACGTGCCTGCAACATTATACGAAATTTATGCAGTAAAATTCAGGTTCAATACATTAATATTAACAGGAATATTTGCAACCTATGTGATATTTCTTGTTCCTACATTATTGATTTCAGGAAAATATGCAGACAAACATGGAAGAAAAAGTATAGTTTATGCCGGAATTGTTCTGGCAATTGCAGGATTATTATCGTTTATTTTTGCTGCGAATTACTATGAGCTTTTTATGGCAAGAGCATTTCAGGGTGCGGCAACAGGGCTAATTTCAGGGCCTTTAACAGCGCTGCTTGTTGATCTGGATAGAGATAAAACAAAGGCTTCTTTTATTACTACAATTTCAACATCAACGGGCACTGCTACTGGCCCTTTTTTGGGTGGAGCAATGGCAGAATACTTTATATTCCCGCTTGAATCGGTTTATTTTATTTCACTGGTTTTACTGGTTATTATTTCCATATTTGTTGTTAAAATGCCTGAAACAGTGCACCGTAAAGAATTAAAAATTAATATTAAAAAGCCTGTAATGCCGGAAAATGTAAAGAGAATTTTACTGTTTTCCAGTTTCTCTTCTTTTGTGGCATGGTCAGTTACAGCATTTTTTATGTCACTTGCCCCAAGTTATATCACCACCGTGTTTGGATTGAATAACTATGCAATTGCCGGTGGAATAGTATTCTTAATGCTCATTTCTTCTGCGTTTATCCAGATTTTATTCCGCAAATCATTATCTGAAGAATCAATTGTTTATGGCTTTATGTTATTGCTTGCTTCTATTCTGGGAATAATACTATCTGTTCCATACCATTCACTGATAATACTTGTTTTCAGCACTGTTCTTGCAGGCACAGGAATGGGTATAGCATTTCTTGGTGCCATGAAAATGATTGTAAAAGATATTCCTGCAGATTATAAAGCATCGGTCCTTTCAAAATTTTATATTATTACATATGCTGGAGTAGGAGTTCCGGTAGTGGCAATAGGCGGAATCGCACTTTTAACAGGTTTGTTTATTTCTGTAATTTATTACTATGTTTTTATAATTATAATGGTGTCCATTCTTATTATAATGAGGCAAAAATATAAAATTAAAAATGTATAATTAAGAAAAATAGCGGTAAAAAATTGATATATACCATTTTATTTTTTTATTTGAAAATCTGGTATCAGTATTCTTAATTCAATATCCGGGTTATATGATTTTTCTCTTTTTATGCCGGAAATATCTATATTTCGGATTGTGTCCAATGTTTTGATTTTTCCTGACCTGATTATAATGCCTCTGGCCACTGAATCGTGGCCCCTCTGCTTATGTACCTCAGCAGCACATAGAAGTATTATGTACTGGTAAGTGGTTTTTTCCAGACCATTACTATTTCTCCAGTAATTTTCAAGTACTTCGTGTGCTTCCCAGTAGCGTTCTTCCCCGATCAGATAAATTGCATAACTGAAAGATTTTGCATTCTGGATGTAATTTATGCTTGAAGTAAAGAAATTTTTGCCCATAATTGATTTTGTGATGTTGTTGATTTGAAAAAAATATGCTATTTCTACACTGTTTTTCTCAATTCTTACGTCGTATACTAATGGATCTGATTTTTTTAATTGCCTGAAGAGTAAATCTCTTTTATGCCTGTCCATTCTGGTATTATAGATATTTATATACCTGCCCGGTTCCCAGTATTTCTCCATAAAATTTCATACTCCAAAAAAATCATCAAGGCTTTCATTTGTGTTTATTCTGGTGTTTATTTTGCCAATTCTTATTCCTATTCTCCTTAATTTCCTTTCATCGGTTGCCAGTATCTTCTCCATGAGCTCTTTGGCCATTTCATATGCCCTGTCTTTATTGATGCTTGCAGAAGTGTATGACCTTGAAACAATATCAAGGTCTTCCATGATGCCAATTGCAGATATTTCTCCTGGGATGCCGGGAGCCTTGCTGTATGCTGAATCCACTGCCTTCTGCAACATGGGCAATATAATGCTAAAATCCCTTGTATTTTCAGGCAATGTCATATATCGGCCAAAATTTTTTCTTACTCTTTCTTCGACAGGCTTATTATAACGATTTTCTGCTATTTCCATCAAATAATTGTATTTGGAATTACCAAGGATTGAAAGCATGTTTTTTGGATCTGCTTTTAAAATATCCTTTATATAGATTATTCCAGATTCTTTGAGTTTTACGGAAAGTATTGACCCTATTCCCGGTATTTTTTTTACTTCCAGATTATTTAAAAATTCATCAACTTCTGATTGACCAATATACTTTAACCCATCTGGTTTTGCCATATCCCCAAGAATTTTTGCTATAACCTTATTTATTGAAACTCCAGCTGAAACTTTCATTTTGTGGTCCTTATATATTTTCTCCTTTATTTCCTGCCCGAGGCTTATGGCCTCCTGAAAGGTATCACATTCATCAGTTACATCCAAATATGCCTCATCTATGCTTGCAATTTCCATTTTATCCGAATATGTGGAGATTGTGCCCATAACTTTATCTGAAAATTCCTTATAAAAATCCTTTCTTATTGGAATAAAAACTGCCCTATCCTTTCCTATTTTCATTGCCTGTGGGAGTGGCATCCCCGATTTGATTCCGATTGATCTGGCTATGTAATTCGATGTTGCTACAGCCCCGCTGTTTTCTGTTCTGCCAGAATAAACGCATACCACAACTGGTTTGTCCTTTATGGCAGGGTCCATAATTTCTTCTACCTGGGCATAAAAATAATCAAAATCGATAAATATGATAAAAACCATGAATATATATTGGCATTTATAATTTAATTTTTCTGTTAATTTTGAATTTTATAATATTAATGAATTCATTCCGGGCTCGCCGGGGTCTCTCTTAATATTTTTTATTCTCCGGTATATTTGTAGAGATATTCCTGCTTTGTCAATATTTGGGATTTCCTCCTTTTTATCCTTTTCAATTATTGTATAATCATTTACAGTTTCGCCAAATGGGTTTTTGGCATAACTATTCAGCACTACCACATCCGGATCAGATTTTTCAAACTTTTTGCTATCATAGGTTTTCTCGCTTTCCAGATTGAACAGTACCATAATTGCACCTGGCACCATTTGCCTGATTCTGTCCCTTACTTTTGGCCTGGGCGATAACACAATATTCTGTTCTTCTCCACTATCAAGCTTTGATTTGCTTTCCTTTGTATCAAAATCCATCAGCGCCATTGGCATTATTATATAATCATATTTATTCACACTGATGTATGTATTGATTTCAATTATTATCTCACGTAAATTGTATTTTTCCATATATGTAGCATATTTCGGTATACTGTATTCCGAATTCCCAATATAAGTAATCATTGAAGCGCCAAGGCGGAAAGCATTTCTTGCAAGCCAGTAGCCTGTATACCCTGATGACCTGTTTGTAAGTATTCTTACAGGGTCCAGTGGAAGCTCACTTCTTCCAGAAATTATCAGAACGTTCTTTCCCTTGAGTTCATCGCCATATATAGACCTGCAGGCATAATCTATTATTCTATCGTTGTCTGCTATTTTTGCCTTTGTTTCATCGAATTCCGGTTCAACTATAAGAACACCTTTATTCTTCAATTTTTCAATATTTTCTTTGTTTACAGGATTTGCGAACATGTCTTTATGCATTGCAGGCACAACAACTATGCTGTTTCCATGCCCCAGCGCGTATGAGAAAAACAGTGATGGTATACTGTCCGAGATTCCATTTGCCATTTTCCCGATAGTGTTGTAGGATGCAGGTGCCACCAGAAGTATTGTATTATCATCAAACATAGATATATGTTCTATATTGCCTGTTATTTCTGTAACCACTGGATTTCCGGTTGCCCATTCCATTATGGTTTTTCCAATCATTGATACGGCAGACTGGCTCATGGCTGAAACGACAGTAGCCCCTTCTCTTTTAAGGTCCCTAATCAGATCCGGGATTCTGTAAATTGAAATGCTTGCAGAACTGACAATTATTACCTTTTTGCCTGATAGCATATTTTCAAAATGTGATTCTATGTAGTTCATATATTTAATAGTGTTTCATTACATAAATTATTTATTAATCTAAAAATAAGGGTTTTGCAACAAATTAGTTAATATTATTGACTTGCCCCTGTTCAGTAATTATGATAGTAAATCTATTATTTTTGTTGCAAATAGAAAATGTTTTAAATAAATAAAGCATTTATTAGTTATGGAAGCTAATCCAGAACATATTATGAAGACTGCAAACATGCTTAAAATCCTTGGCCTATCGTCTTATGAAGCACAGGCTTTTGCCTCATTAGTATATCATGGTGTGGCAAATGCTGATACTATTGCAGATACAGCAGGCATTCCACGAACTTCGGCATATAAGGTTATGGAATCACTTGTTTCAAGAGGATTTGCAAGGGAAACAGAGGGGAGGCCCAGAATGTTCAAGCCAGAAGATATGAGCAAGATACGTGAGGATTTTATTAACAATGTAAATAAATTATTTGATGATTTAAGGGAACTGCAGGATGTTTTGCCTTCCAAGGGAGATCCTCAGCTTGTGTTTACAATATATGGGAGAACAAAAGTAATGAGCAAAATGGCCGAAATGTTTGACCTTACAGAACGGGAAATTTTAATAGCAACACCGAGAATCAGAGAAATTAGAAGTGAATTAAGAAAAAATATTGATAATGCAATAAAAAGGGGCGTAAAAGTTATTTTCATTACGCCGCCCAATAAGAGAGTTCCACACAATACAACGGTTTACAGAAAAGAAGGGCTTATAGCCACAGATGTTGCAAGCGACGATTCAAGGGCAATGCTGGCTGGAGCTGATCTGGATGCATGTGGATACACTGACAATCCGGTACTTTCATTGCATGTGCTGCAATTTATTAGCATGATGATGAACGATGACATCAAAATGTGACCTGAATCAGATGAACAAACTAATAGGCGGGCACGTTTCCATAGCTGGTGGCATTGATCTTGCGCCTGAAAGGGCTTCATCCTTTGGCTTTAATACATTGCAGGTCTTTGTTAAAAGCAATTTACAGTGGAAGTATAAGGAAATTACAGATGAAGAATCTACTGGATTCAGGGAAAATGTTAAAAAGTATAATTTAAAAAAACCGGTGGTTCATGCAACATACCTTTTGAACTTTGGATCAGATAACAGTGAACTTATTCAAAAATCCATTGATGATATCAAATACGAAATAAAGGTTTGCAATGAAATTGGCGTTGAAAATCTTGTGCTTCATCCAGGTTCAAACAGCGATAAAAAACATGCCATGGCTTCAATTATGGAATTATTAAATTCGCTGGAAACAGGCAAGGTTTCATTGCTTATCGAGAATTCATCAGGGAAGGGAAATACGATACCGGCAACAGTTGATGAGATGGAATATATGATGTCTGTGTCAAGTAATAAAATAGGTATTTGCCTGGATACATGCCATTTCTTTTCTGAGGGTTATGACATAAAAGACAGATATGAAGAATCCATGGAATTGCTGAAATCCAGTGGCGTTCTCAAGCATATAGGTGCATTGCATATCAATGATTCAATGTTTGCCGTTAGCTCAAAAAAGGACAGGCATGAAAACATTGGAAAGGGCTATATTGGGGACAAAGGATTTTCAAACATAGTTAATGATAATTCATTCAATAATATACCGATGATCATGGAAACTCCAGATGGTGACGAATATTATTCCAAAAATCTGGAAAAACTTGAAAGTATGCTGGTGAGATAATGAACGTGAAAGAATTCAGGCCATATTTATTTTCTGGGGATATCAGGGATATAGTATCACCTCCTTTTGATACAATAACTGTAGAGCAGGAAAAAAAACTGCGTTCTGCTAAATACAATATTACAGCATTGAGCCTTCCAGAATATGGAAATAGTGGAATTACCCTTCAGAAACTTATAAATAAATGGATCACAGAAGGAGTTATTTACCAGCATGATAAAGATATTATACTGATACTCAAGCAGGTATTTTATATCAATAAAGAAGCAATAACAAGATATGGAATTATATCACTTGTAGAAATTGATGATATGTTAAAGGCACATGAAAATACTTTTGAAAAAAATGTTCTGGAAAGAAAAAAAGTTATGAAAGAATTGAATGGCGAACCGGAGCCAATATTTGTAGTTGTTCCTGATAATGGTTTTGACAAAATGATCAGGAGATACAGCAACAATCTGGAAAAGGTATACGAATTTGAGGAACCAAGCGGTGTGGAAAATTATATATATTTTCTTGATGACCCGGATAAAATAAATAAATTGAAAGAAACATTGAGGAACGATAGGGGAATCGTGGCAGATGGCCATCACAGGACACAGGCAATAATTGACCTTAAAAAGGAAAGCGGTGATATATTCTGGAATTATGCAATGGCATATATAACTTCGATATATGATAATGGCCTTATGATAGGTGGTGTGGATAGACTCGTATACAGAATTAATTTTGAGGAAAATTTGCCAAAATTGAGGAATTTATTTGATATAACTGTGGACAGAGCTATTATGGATGATGATGAAATCAGAGTTTACAGCAAGGGGATATTTTATAGATTGGTGGCAAAGCAATTTGCAATTGATGAAACTTTTGGTTCAGGCCCGTTGATTTCTACTGAGATTATAAATAAGATACTGTTCAGGGATGGGATGGGGCTTAACAACAATGATATTGAAACAAAGGTTGGATATATATATAACACAACCGATGCAATCAATGCAGTTGATATGCACGAATGCGACTTTGCAGTTATCGTTCCCCCGTGGAAAAAGGATGTTTTTTTGAAAATGGTGCTTGAAGGTTCTGTATTTCCCCAGAAATCAACATATTTTTATCCAAAAATCCCATCAGGCATTGCTATTTACCTGAAGCCATCGTAGCTCAGCAGGAAGAGTGGCTGATTCGTAATCAGCAGGTCGCGAGTTCAAATCTCGCCGATGGCTCTAATGAAAATGTTCAACACTGTATCTATGTATTTTCTGTTATTTTTGATTTTCTTTATATAATTCAGATCCACTTTTTTAATATAAAAATAGCATTATATAATTAATGAATTATATTTTAATGTTAATTTTATTATGACCTTTGAATTGTAATAAAATATTTTAGAATGTTATCTTGGGATAATTAAGGTGCCCAATAATACTTTTTTGCATGCGCCTCAAGGTACACTTGATTAATGGGCCTTATCCTTGA
>NZ_JBBIRC010000055.1:0-7645 GCF_037442045.1 Ferroplasma sp.
TAATGTATTAAAAGCAGAATTTTGCAAGACATTGCAATAATAAATTAACTGCGTAAATATATTATGCTATATTCTATAATCATAAATGGAGGACATGAAAATAGCAATAGTCGCTATAACAAAAAATGGAAGTAAAATCAGCAAAAAGATATCTGAAAATATTCCATCGGTTATTTTTGCAAATCCAAGATCACAGCCTATTGCAAATTCTATAAAGTTTAATTTAATCAAGGAAATTAAAGATGAACTCTTTACAAATTATGATATAATCATATTTATAATGGCACTTGGCGCAGTTGTGAGAACTATATCACCGTACTTAAAAAATAAATTTGAGGATCAGCAGATAATAGCAATAGATGATTCAGGCAAATTTGTAATACCAGTAATTGGTGGGCATCACGGTTCAAACGCAATGGCAAAAAAGCTTGCAAATATATTGAATGCCATTCCTGTAATAACAACCGCTTCGGAACTAAATAACGTTCTATCTATTGAGACTATAGCTGAAAAATATAAGATGCATATAAAAAACACTCAAAATATTGCAAAAATATCAGGCGATATTATTTCAGGTGATGGTGTAAATATAATAAATAAAACTTACATTAAAATTCCTGAACTAAAAAATTCTGGAACAGGCAACAAAATTATAATATCATATGAAAAAGAAAATGATGAAACAGGAATAATAATGGTTCCTGAAGTTTTTGATATTGGAATTGGATTTTCCAGTGATGCTTCATATTCTGATTTGAAACATGGAATAAATAAAGTATTTGAAAATCATGGTTTTTATATTGATGCAATAAGATCTCTCTCTACTATAGACATAAAGAGGGGAAATGCAGGCATGAACCTTCTTGCTGAAGAACTTAAATGCCCTATAAACTATTATACTGCTGAAATATTAAATAAAAACTCAGTTACAAAATCCACTGCAGTATATAATGCCACCGGAGCGTATTCGGTTGCCAATGCTGCAGCCAGAATTGCATCATCGGGTGGCAAAGAGCTGGTAATTAAGGAAATTATTAATAACGTTACAGTATCGGTGTTTCTTCATGGGAACTAATGGCATAATGATTGCTGCACCATCCAGTGGTACCGGAAAAACTACAGTGTCAACTGGAATTATGAAAGCACTTACAGATCTTGGCTTTAAAGTACAGCCATTCAAAGTTGGCCCTGATTATATAGACCCGGGATTTCACCGGTTAGCAACTGGAAATAAATCATACAATCTTGACACTGTTATGGGGAATTCAAATACAGTAAAAGAAATATATTACCATAATTCTGCCGGCAAAGACATATCAATAGTAGAAGGTGTTATGGGCCTTTTTGATGGTAAATCATGGGATTCTAACAAAGGAAGCTCATTTGATATATCATTGATTCTGAATCTTCCAGTAATAATGGTAATAGATATATCTGCATCAGGAAGAAGTGCTGCGGCTCTTGTCCAGGGATTCAAAAGCTTTGACAGGAGATTAAAGCTTAAAGGGATAATACTGAATAGAGGAGGTTCTGATTTTCATTGCAATATGGTTGAAAATGCCATTGAGAAAATTACGGGGATCAAAGTTGTAGGTTGCATTAAAAAGGATAAAACTTTGAAAATAGATTCCCGGTATTTAGGCCTGGTGACAACAGCTGAAAATAAAATGGATAAAAATTATCTGAATAATATATCATCTATAATAAAAAATAACATCGATATTAATGAAATAATAAAAATAGGATCAAGCAACGTTCCAGATAAAAAATATAAGCCAGTGATTTATAATTATAAAATAAAAGAGAAATGCAAAATAGGAATAGCATATAATAAAGCTTTTACCTTCTATTATAATGAAAATCTGGAACTTCTTGAAAAATATGGAGCAAAAATAGTTTATTTTGATCCGTTTAAAGATGCATTTCCGGATGTGGATGGAATATACATTGGTGGTGGATATCCTGAACTTTATGCTAAAGAACTTTCCAGTAATAAGCAATTGCTATTGCAAATAAAAGGGAAAATAGAAGATGGAATGCCTGTATTCGCCGAATGTGGTGGATATATGTATTTATCAAGGTCAATAAATATTGATGGAAAAGAATATTCTATGGTAGGATCAATACCTGCAAAAACAAATATGGAAACCCTTTCTCTTGGCTACAGGGAAATTCGGCCAGCTTCTGAAATCCCGTTTTTAAAAAATAATGAGAGAATCATCGGACATGAATTTCATTATTCCCGAATAGTTTTTGATGAAGGCCATGATGAGGCATACAAATTTCAAAATGGCAATTCTGATGGTTATGCATATAAAGAGCTTGTTGCAGGCTATGCCCACTTATATTTCCCTTCCAACCAGAATTTTGCCAAAAGATTTGTAAAAAGTAGCACTGATTACAGAAAATCCAGAACAGTGGAATAATATATAATTAAAACATATAGAAATATGGATAATAATTTTATAATTCCAGAAGATAAAACACTTGTAAACCTTTCAAGCGATATATTCAGCCACTTTGGATTAAAAACAGAATCAGAAGGCATTGGCCTGAATTATAGAAATAAAAAACTGTGTTTTATTTTACTGGATGGACTTGGCTGGAACATATATAAAAGAACAGGCATTAAATTCAAAAATGAAATTAAAGGTACATCCGTATTTCCTTCTACAACATCAAATGCTTTATCATCATTCTTTTTGAATAAATATCCAGGACAGCACGGAATAATAGGATATCAATTGTATATAAAGCAGGTTGGTGCAATAGTAAACATTCTTGGCTACACATCATCTGCAGCATATATGCGCGATTCCATGGAAAGGGCATACCCCATGAGCACCATATTCAATTCAGAATCAAAAATAACATCATTGAACAGGGCAGGTTATTCCACTGTTAATATCATTCCTGGATTTATTAATAACACATCGTTTTCAAATCTTTTATATGGAAAAAATGGAACGGATACATTTTCAAATATTTTCCACAGCTTCTACGTTCTTGAAGAAAACTTAAAAAGCAAAAAAGATTTCATATCATTTTACCTGCCGGAAGTGGATCAAATTGCACATAAGCTCGGGCCTTACAATGATAATACGGTTGAAACTGCAAGATATATACTTCAGAGGCTTTCAGCTATCATGGAAAAATATCCCGATTATGACTTTGTAATAACAGCAGATCATGGCCATGTTGAGGTTGAAAATACTGTAAATATGGGAAATGATTCAGAATTAATGAATATATCCATACTTCCTCCATATGGCGATTCAAGAGCCTTATTCCTTGAAAACAGCAAAGAAATCAAAGAATATATGGAAAAACACTATAATGGCCTGGAACTTGTTGTTAAAGGAAATAATGAATACTCTAAACTATTAGGGAAAATAGACGAAAGAACTTTGCCAAATCTACCCGGATTAATAGGCATATCCAAAAATAATGATATATACCATTTCCCATTAAATCAGAGAAAATATACAATGAAAGGTGCACACAGCGGACTACTGCAGGATGAAATGGAAATTCCGGTAATCGTTGCCTGACGGGTTGAAATTGAATTTATATATTTTAATATTTAATATATAATGCGAATTTGTATTGTTTCGTTTTAGAAAACATTTATTTATATATATTTAATTACCAAACAATGCAAGAAACACCAATGTCTAAAAGATCAATAAACATTACAATAGCCTTAATGGCTTTCTCTGGTCTGCTAATAATATATGTAGAAACAATGATTGTTCCTGCAATTCCAACATTCATTAAAGATTTTCATACCACATATACCAATGTTTCATGGATTCTTACTGCTTATATTATAAGTGGTACAGTATCTGCAGCCATTTTCGGCAAAGTTGCGGATATAGTGGGCAAAAAGAAGATTTTTTTAATTCTTGGAATAATTTATACTGTAGCTGTATCCTTTGGTGGGTTCACGCATACGCTGGATGAGTTAATAGCAGTACGTGCAGTTCAGGGCCTTGGCTTTGGAATGATACCCATAGCCTTTGCAATCATAAATGACGTAGTGCCAAGAGAGAAACTGGCACTTGCCCAGGGAATTATGAGTGCTACCTTTGCCATAGGTTCAGGAATAGGGCTTGTTCTTGGTTCCTATATAACTGAAACACTGGGCTGGCAATGGGATTTCCATACTGCTATACCTGTTGCAATAATCTTATTAGTTCTCGTATATATTTATGTTAAAGAAAATACTGTAACTGGAAAACAGAAAATTGATTTTGCCGGCGTGGCAATGCTTGGAACTGGCCTTGTGCTTCTTATATTCGGATTGTCAGAAGGGCAGCATTATGGGTGGTATTCCCATCTTATAATTGGAATATTCATTCTGTCATTCGTTCTTTTTGTAACTTTTACCTATTTTGAAAGCCATTACAAATACGCTTTTATAGACATGAAGCTTTTAAAGAAGAGAAATATATTTTTAGCAAATATAGTTGGCTTATTTGCAATGGCTGCTATGTATTTTCTCTTTTTCACTGTACCAACCCTTTTGCAAGACCCATCACCAAGTGGATTTGGAAAGACTGTTTTTATTTCAGGGGTTATCTTATTCCCTGCCACCATTATGAATATGATATTCGCACCTGTTGCGGCAAAAATCATAAAAAAAAGAAGCGCAAGATTATCCATATTAATCGGTTTAACTGTTGATGTTATAGGCTTTGGACTTTTATACATGTACAGGGCTACAATACCAGAAATACTTGTAGATACAATGTTTGTCGGTGCTGGAATATCAATGATGCTTGTTGGCATTATCAATGTATTATTAACATCAACTCCCAGAGAAAAAGCCGGTGAGGCAACCGGCATGAATACTGTATTCAGAGATATTGGCATGTCTATTGCTCCTGCTGTTGGAGGAGCCCTTGAAACTATGTATACAGTGAAGGTAACAGTGGGAGTAACAGTAATTGACGGTATTCTGTACAAAATCCAGGAACCATTTCCTGACGCTACTGCATATAATTATATATACTTGATAGGAGTTATATTTGTAATTTGTGGATTTATATTCACCGCATTAATTAAGAAAAACAGTGCAAAAAGTTAATTTCCTATCATAAAACCTTAAATATGCATTACTCTTGAATGTTTATGGTTGAAACCGAATATCTAAGGAGAAATTCACTTGGAGGATTCAGGCTTGTATGGCAGGCAATGGGAACTTTATCTGTTGCCGCTGATGCTGCATATTTATTAACGGGAGTGGTAGAATTTGCACTTGGTGCAACTCCACTGGCACTATTACTGGGTGTTTTCGCATATTTATTTATAATGAATACCGGATACCAGTTTTCGAAGCATGTTAATTCAGCAGGATCGTATTATACATTTGCGGGTAAAGGGCTTGGAGGCATTGCCGGAACATTCCAGGCATGGAATATGGCGTTTTATGGTCTCATAGGTTACGGAAGTTTTGGCTTTTTAGGCCTTGCAGCCTTTATCACCCTTCTTGACCCTACATATAAAGGAATATTATTCTGGCTTCCAGTAGCATTTTTTGCAGCATTAATTTCATTTATATTTACACACAGAGGCATGAAAATATCAACAGATTATCAAATAGCAGGAGGAATTATAGAGGTTGCAGTTTTGCTTATCGGTTCTGCCATGATAATAGTCAATGCCGGAAAGCTGAATACACTTGCAGTATTCGGGACAAAATATGTTACAGGGGCTTCTCAGCTTCTTTTTGCCATGATTTATTCCATGATTTTGTATTTCGGCACAACAGTTTCAATAACGGCAATGGGGGAGGAGGCAATAACACCACAAAAAACTATAAAAAAGGCACTGATTGGAACAGTTATACTCTCGGGCATAACTCTAATAATAGTATCATACGCTTTTACCATTGGCTGGGGGCCATCTGCCATGGCATCATTTTACCACAGTGCTGACCCCGGCGTTATACTCTTCAGGCGGTTAAATCCAGTTATCTATATTTTGCTTGTCCTTGTTACTGTCAACAGCTTCATGGGATACAATATATCTGTCAGCAATGCCGATTCGAGAATATTTTACAGTTTTGCTCGAGATGGCATTCTCTTCCTTCCGGAAAGTATCGCAAGAATACATAAAAAGTATAAAACACCATCAAATGCCGCACTTGTTATATTTATATTATCATTTGTAATAGCTGTGATTTTCGGAGTATTATTTGGCCCCGTTGCTGGTGGTCTTATGATGCTACTGATAAATGCATATGCAGCATATACTGAACATATTATCGCATCAATATCTTTGCCTATAATGATGAGGCGTTTGCATAAACTTAAAATCATAGAGCATGTGATAATTCCGGTTATTGGAATATTAATACTTGTTATTATAATGGTAGGAACCCTGCTTTCTCCAGGGAAGTATCCTGATAATATAGCTGTTTATATTGGGGTTTCCTGGATTCCAGTAGCCGGGCTTTTAACCTTTATTGAATATAAAATACATCCTGATAAAGTCAGGAATGCTGCTAAAATGTCAATAGAAGAAGAGGCTCTGGAGCCGAAATAATAATTTCAATTTAGAGCTTTATTTTTCAATTCCATCATTTTTATATTTTTATTTGAAGCAAACAGCAGAAATATTACTAATGGAACAAGAGCTAAAAACATATATCTGAATCCAATAAGATTTTCCACAAGGCCACCAGCAGAAGGAGTTACTATTCCAATTGCCATCATTATGGAGAAAAAGTAACTGTTTGCCATATTCCTGTATGACATGTCAAAAGTTCTGCTAATTGATACAATTGATAAAGGATACGTTATGCCATGAGGTATTCCAAGCAATAAGTATGCAATAATATATATTAGGGCAGTTGTTCCAAGAAATAGAAATATTATGCCTGTTATTGTGATAATCATTGCAGTTCCAATGTAATGCCAGAGGCTTTCAGGAGCTCTGTAAGATATAAAAAGCCGTGCTGAAAAAGATACCAGGAAAAAACCGGTAAATAAAAGTGAAACATCGGAAAGGCTTAGTTTTAATACGCTTTTTGCGTATATTCCACCAAATGTAATTAGCAATGCAAATATTATATTATATGCAAGAATTGCATAAAGTGAAACTTTAAATCCAGGTTCCTTAAAAACATTAATTTTTGTTTTCCTGATCTCATCCTTTTTGTCTGGAAATTTCAAAAACGGAGAAAGAACGGAAGCAACAATTCCAAATGGCACGAAAAATAGGAATATAATTCTGAGTGGCTCAAATGTTAATATATAAGATTCAAAGGCAGGCCCGGCAATAAGGCTAACGCTTAATGCAAGTGTATATATTCCAAGAACTCTTTCTCTTTCTTTTTTATCAGTAATCATTCCGGCAGATGTAATGATATTGGGCATAATTGCACCAAAGGCAAGACCCGCAACAAATATAAAGATCCATACTGATATATAATTTGAAAACTCCATTAGCCCAAGAATTACTGTAAATGCAACATTAGAAAAGATAAATAAATACCTTCTAGGCCTTGAGCTAAGGTGTGAATTTATTAAAGCAGTTGTAATAAAAGTTGCAAGTGCCATTACAGACTCGGTTAATCCAACCTCAATTTGATTGAACTGCAAATCATATTTGGAGAAAAGTGAGATGGTAGTCATCATCA
>NZ_JBBIRC010000056.1:0-7113 GCF_037442045.1 Ferroplasma sp.
CCATTAATTGATTATATTTATATCCATGCGTATGATTATGTATTATATATATGGATACTAAAAAACAGAATACTGGAGAAAATATTACGAGGGTTATTACACCCAATAAAAGGAAAGGAGAGATATATGGAATAGTGGAAACTCTATCCGGTGCATCACGTCTTACTGTTATGTGTGAAGATGGTTCAACCAGAAATTGCAGAATACCAGGAAAAATGAAAAAAAGAATGTGGATAAGGGAGGGCGACCTTGTTATAGTAAAACCATGGGATTTTCAGGACGAAAAGGGGGATATAGTTTACAGATATACCAGAACGCAGGCCATGTATCTGAGCAGGAACAGAATGTTGCCAGAAATCATAGATGTGTTCAATGAATGATAAAAGTGCACTGAAACAATTAATTGAATCGGACGAATTTTCTAACAGATTGAACCTTGACCGAAAAACATATGGGCTTGTCTTCGATAGAAGAACATTAAACGCGATGTATGAGGTTATTAAAAAATATAATGTAGATTACATAGATTTTCCCATATCAAGCGGAAAAGAATCTCTAATATTTAATGTTAAATTGAGAGATAAAAGTACAAAAGCCATGAAGATTTATAAAATGTCTACTCTAAAATTTTCCAATACTATGGAATACATAAAAGGAGACTATAGATTTGATAAGGAAAAAATAACCAGGTCAAATGTTGTATATGTATGGACACAAAAGGAATATACAAACCTTCAAAGCTTGAAAAATGCAGCAATCCATGCGCCAAAACCTTATGGTTTTTATAAAAATATCCTTCTCATGTCCTACCTTGGCACTTCAAGGAGTCCAGCTCCCCAGATTAAAGATTTGAATGATAACTTTAATGAAATTTATATTAAGTTAAGGAGTTATATATGGAAAATGTATAATAAGGCCGGACTTGTTCATGCAGACCTGAGCGAGTATAATATCCTTTATTATCGAAAGGAACCATATATAATTGATGTTGGCCAATCAGTATCCACAAAACATCCTATGGCAGATGAATTCCTTAAAAGGGATGTAACGAATATTACAACATTTTTCCATAAAAAAGGTGTTGAATGTGATGCTTCAAAACTCTATGATTATGTTAAAGGTGATATAAATGATTGAGATAGGAAATATTAAAATTCCATATGGAAGAATAGGGGTGCTTATAGGAAAAGAAGGGGCAGTAAAGGCAAAAATAGAAGAAGAAGGCAAAGCAAAGCTGGATATAGACTCAGAAAATGCATCTGTAACAGTTTATCAAAAAAATGACCCATTAAAGGCATTTATAGCATTGAACGTTGTTCAGGCTGTTGCAAGGGGATTTAATCCCGAAAAAGCCATGCTTTTATTCAATGATAGTGTTCAGCTTATAGTAATATCAATAAAAGAATTTGTAAACAAGGATTCCAAGAGGATTAAAGAGATACGGGGCAGATTAATAGGCAAGGAAGGGCACACCAGAGAAATAATAGAAGAATTAACTGGAACATATATCTCTATAAGTGGAAATACTGTTTCAATAATCGGGGATTTTATATCAATTCAGTACGCTAGAGAAGCTGTTAATATGATTTTGCAGGGAAGAAAACATAAAACAGTTTATTCATATCTTGAAAAAAACGCAGGGGAATTGAAGTTCAGAAGGATAGAAGAAAGCTTTGGCGGAAATTAAGTTCGTTAAAGTTTATATTCTTTCCTGCAATATGGAAATATAGCGGGGTAGGGTAGTCAGGAGATCCCGACGGGCTCATAACCCGTAGACCAATGGTTCAAATCCATTCCCCGCTACTGCAGTTTATTTATCTATTTCTTTAATCATATTTTCAAAATCTGATTTTCCTGTTAAAAAAACATTGTACCCAAGATCGATAAGTGTTTTTGCTGTAATTTCCCCTATAGAATAAATTTTTTTACCATCAATTGAAAGGCCGATGGCATCATGGAATATTCTCGCTTCCATTGATGATGTTATAAGTATTCCTGTACATTGGTCAGAAAAGAAAAGATCTTTTAATTTAGATGTTTCAAGCTTCATCACCTTATAAATATGATATTCATGGAATTTTATGCCATTGCTGGATAAGTAATCATCTATTATATTGTTTGTTTCATTGCTTCTAAACAATGCTATCGTTGCATTGCTATGCTTTGATAAAAGGTTTGTAACTCCATATGAGTCTTTGGCCGTGGGAACTTCTGCATTTCCTTCATATTTTTTAATTATTTCAGCTGTTTGGTTGCCTATGGCTATAAATTTTGGGCTATTTACGTATTTATAATAATATTTGAAAAATAATAAAGCTCCAAATGAACTGGTTAAAACTATTATTTCTGGCTTATATTTTGCTATTTCTTCTGCAACATTTCCATTGAAACCATCTTCCTGTAGTTCAGTTAAAGGTATATTTATTATAGATATACACTCTGTTCTTACTGGGCTGAATTTAATTTCTGGCCTGGTAGTTATTATATATTTAGAAGTAACCATAATATTTTATCTCCTCCATTATTTCATTTACAGCAGATTCCAGATTATCAGTGTTGAATTCCATGTCTTTATACGAATCGGATTTCAGAGAATAAAATCTTGCCCTTATTTTTCCATTTAGTGAAAGAATTCCTACAGGCATGGAACAGCCTAAATTAAGGGAAGTGGAAATGAAACGCTCATTTTTCATATCCTTATACGTTTCATTGTGATTTATCTCTTTTGAGATTGCAGATGGTTTTGATCCTTTCTTTCCAACTATTGCAATTATGCCCTGGTTTGGTGCAGGCAGAAACTGGTCTTCAGGAAGAATAAAATGCTTAATGTTCAATGCCATTCTATTGTAGGCTGCCATTGCTATTATTATACCGTTATATTTTTTCTCAGTATATTTTAATATTCTTGAGTCAATATTTCCTCTTATATCAGAGACAGTTATTTTTGAATTTAATGTTTTTGCCTGCCTGATTCTGCGCATGCTGGATGTTCCTATAATATAACCTTCTTCCATTTCTTTAAATGGTATTTCTGAAATTAATACATCCCTGAAATCATCTCTTTTTATTGTAGATGTAATTTCAAGCCCTTCCTGGATATTTGATGGTATATCCTTGGCACTGTGAACTGCAAGGTCTATTTCACCACCGAGTATTCTGGCATTCAGTTCATCAACAAAAACTCCGGTAGAGCTCATCCTGTATAATGGGATACTTCTATTTGCATCGCCGGCTGATGTGAAACCTTTTATTTCAACTTTATAACCTCTATTCTCCAGTGCATTTTTTACTGTATTTGCCTGAATAAGGGCAAGCTTGCTATTTCTTGTTCCAATAATTAAAGGCATTTCAACACCGATGAGAAGGCATTTACGGTATTTTCCAGGTCTTCTTTTGAGTGCGCGAAACTGACAAACTCAGTTTCAAACTGGCTTGGTGGGAAGAATATGCCTTTATCAAGCAGCATGTGGAACATTTTAGTAAATTTCTTTGCATCCGATGCAATAGCAGTACTGTAATCAATCACTTTATTTTTATTGAAAAATATCTGGAACATGGAATGGCACCTGTTTATTGTTGCATCTATATTATATTCTGAGATTATTGCTCCAAGTTCTTTTTCAAGTGTAGCAGCATAGTTGTCTATTTTAGAATAATCCATGCCTTTTAACTGTTCAAGTGTTGCTATTCCTGCAGACATGGTCAATGGATTTCCAGAAAATGTGCCCGCTTCATATACATTTCCTGCAGGCGATATATGATCCATTATGTCAGACCTGCCGCCAAACATGCCAACAGGAGCGCCACCGCCTATAATTTTGCCCATTGTTGTAATGTCAGGCTTTATTCCAATAATGTTCTGATAGCCCTTAAATCCAAATCTGAAGCCAGTTATTACCTCATCAAATATTAATAACGATGAGTATTTTTCGGTTATTTCCCTCAAACCTTTCAGAAAATTCTCTTCAGGGTTCACAACACCGATATTTCCAAGCACAGGTTCTGTAATAATTCCTGCAATATTATTTCCGAATTCTTTAAACAATTTTTCTATGCTTTCCATGTTATTATATTGGCCTATAAGCACAGTTTTTGATACCTCATCCGGAACTCCCGCTGATGATGGAACTCCAAAAGTCATTGTTCCACTTCCTGATTTTATGAGTGCATAATCATGTGCACCGTGGTAACCTCCTTCCATTTTAACTATGTATTTTTTTCCGGTAAATCCCCTAGCAAGCCTTATTGCGTGCATTGTAGCTTCAGTGCCAGAATTTGTGAACCTTAATTTTTCAATTGATTTTACGGCATCTTTAATTGTTTTTCCCAGCTTAATTTCATTTTCACTTATAGAGCCAAAGAGAATTCCTTTATCTAACTGGGATTTTACATAATTTGATACTAATTTATTTGCATGGCCAAGAATCATTGGGCCAAAACCCATAGAATAGTCAATATACTCTCTGCCATTAACATCTATTGCTTTTGAACCATACATCTGTTGAAACATTACGGGCTCTGGAGAATAATATCTTACAGGTGAATTAACTCCCATAGGAAATAATTCCATTGCTTCTTTAAATAATTCTGTTGATCTCATACTTCTAAATTCTATTTAAGGATTTATTCTTTTATACTGCTTTAATGGAAAGGATAGATTTATATATCGCTCAGTGATATCTATATTAGATATCGTAAATAGATATTAGGTGATATAAATGTATGGAAGAAGAAACTATATGGAAGAAAATGAAGGAATAAACAGCGAAAAAGATTGCCGGGGAATGCATGGAATGCATCACGGAAGATGTTCTGGCGAAGAGTACCACGGAAATGAAATGAACCATGGAATGCATCACGGAAGATGTTCTGGTCGTAAATAGATATTAGGTGATACAAATGTATGGAAGAAGAAACTATATGGAAGAAAATGAAGGAATAAACAGCGAAAAAGATTGCCGGGGAATGCATGGAATGCATCACGGAAATGAAATGAACCATGGAATGCATGGAAATCACCACGGGGGATATTCTGGTGGGAATTACTACGGAAATGGAATGCGCGGTTTTGGATTGAAATATCTGATATTGAGCATGGCCTCGGAAAAAGAAGTGACCGGTGCAGACGTTATAGCACAGGTAAGTGAAAAGACAGAAGGCAGATGGATACCTTCACCGGGAGTTATATATCCTTCACTGGCAAAACTGCATGACGATGGATATTTAGATCTGGGCGAAAGAGATAACAAAAAATACTATAAAGCCACTGAAAAAGGAAAAGAAACAGTAAAGGGAACTATATTTCCATGGAATGCAAATGAAAACAGCATAGAATCAATTCTTGCAAAAATGGATAATTATGTAGAATATATAATGGATAATGCTGGTGAATTGACTGAAAGTGAAGTGGAACATATTAAGAATATGTATCAAAAACTTGAAACTTTCAAATAATTTTTTTAATTTTTTTGCAACTTTTTTGCCAAAAACGGAAGAGACTCTTCATATCTTGACGTATTGTAGAAATGGCCGCCGTTGAATTCTTTGTATTCATGATCTATATTGTTATTTTCCATTTTTTTATGCAATGACCTGATTCCCATATAAAGGCTGTATTCGTCCTTTGTACCAACATCAAGATATATGGCGTTAAGTTTTTTTAGATTGTTAATGTAGGAATCTACGCTTTTCACAGGATCATATTCTGACCATTTTTTCCAGATATCTTCCCGAAACATTCCTGTATCAAGATCAAAAGGCAAATCAAATCCCGCATCTTTCCCATTATTATATGAATAAAACGCGGACATTCCTATTATATTCAGTGTACGTATTTCATCATCAGTAAGGTCTTCTTTTGTTGATTTTTCTTTTAAATATTCTTTTATGTCTTTATTATGAAGTTCTCTATATGCAACCGGTATATCAGGTATGTAAACGTATTCGAACCCGCTATCTCCAAAATGATCTGCAAATCCATTAATAACTTCTGGATTTTTTGCTGCAAGTTCATATGAACCGAAACCTCCGGAAGATTTGCCAAAGAGTGCAGTTTTGCCTGTATTAAATTTCTCTGAGATAAATGGTATAATCTCTTTAATTATAAAATCTTCATAATTTCCTGCAGCAGGTGAATTTATATACTGATTCACATGATATTTTGTAGAAAAATCTGGGTTAATTATAACAGCATTGCCAAGCAGATCCTTTTTGTAAAGTTTGTTCAATACCTGGGAAAACCTGTTATTGAGTTTAGGAGTGCCATTCAGGCCTGCTAATTCTATAAGTAAAGGAGAATCTGGAACTATTTCTTCTGGATGAAAAACAAGAATTTTTCGTTCTTCAGGATCTCCAAGAGCATTATTTTTCAGTGCTTTGCTTTTAATTTCTACCAGTTCTGCTTGTAAAACCATTATTATACATTACACAAAAATACTTATGTTTAATCCATAGAAATTACTTTTAAAAATATTAAATTTGATGTTTTAATATACTGTTATGAAGAAAAATTGCATCGTATCGGATAAATCATCTGCAAATGCTGCCATAAAAGATGCGAGATATAAGAAATTACTGGATATAAACTATAGAATTGAGCAGTCAGGTGATAAAGTCTACATTCCGATAATAAAACCAGTTGAAGGTTCAATAATTCATAATTTTAAACTCAGATCTATACTTAAGTCCAATAAAATGGGGAAAACGGAAAATGCAGGAAGAAAAAAAATGGCACTTCCCTATGTAAGATTGGGAAATTCAATAATCTTAAAAAGCAAAGTTAGCATTAAAACTGCAAGCGTTTATGCCTCACAGCATTCAATTGATAACATATATCTGGAAACTGGAAAAATTAAAGGAGTTAAAAGAAAACCATCATTGAAATTGCTTTACGGAAAAGGAGGAGAGACAAAAGTTACAGAATATGGAATTAAATATGTTTTTGATTTACAGAGGGTTATGTTCTCTCCAGGAAACATTAATACAAGAAGTAAAATGAAATATATGAAATTTACCGGGATGCTGGTTCTGGATATGTTCTGTGGCATTGGATATTTTTCACTCCAGGTTTTAAAAAATAGCAAACCTGCAAGAATGATTATGTGTGATATTAAT
>NZ_JBBIRC010000057.1:0-6990 GCF_037442045.1 Ferroplasma sp.
ATGGATTCAGCAGTTATCAGAGGAGATGAAAATGAAATAAAGATAGGAGATGACAGCAACATACAGGACAATGCAACAATACATGTAAACCTTGAATACGGGACATATATAGGAAAAAACGTTTCAATAGGCCATAATGCCATAGTCCATGGCGCAACCGTCGATGATGATGTGCTTATAGGGATGGGTGCAATAGTTTTAAACAATGCACACTTGAGATCAGGAACTGTTGTTGCTGCCGGTGCTGTAATACCTGAAAATTTTGAATCAGAAGGAAACTGCATGATTGCAGGTATACCGGGAAAGGTGAAAAGGACTGGAGAACATTATTTTACAATGGCACATTTAAATTCTTTAGAATACTTAAAGCTGAATGAGGAATTCAGGGATGGAAAATATCAAATTTTAAAAGGAAATATGCATGAATAAATATATTAAAGGCATGGCATCTGCATTCTCATTTTTTACTGTAATACCTTTGAGGGGAAATTATGAAATAAATAGTTATACAATGTATTACATAACATTTACAGGGCTTGCTGTGGGCCTGATTGCAGCCATACCATATTACTTCATAAGCAATTATAGCAGTATTGCGGCTTCTGCTGTGGCAGTTTCAATAATTATTTTATTATACGGCTTCAATCACTTTGATTCCATAATGGATTTCGGAGACTCTGTAATGGTTCGGGGAAAGGAAGAAAAACAGAGAGTTATAAAGGACAAATACACTGGCTCAGGGGGAACAGGCTTGGCCTTTGTAGTATATATAACTTCAATTGCATTCCTGACATATTTTAGCCCATTAGAAGGATTCTTTACAATCATTTCCGGAGAAATAGTATCAAAATATGCAACAATGATCTCAATGTACAGATCAAAACCCTTCGGTGAAGGCCTTGGGAAGATTTTTATTGAGAAAATCAATAAGAATGCCATAATTTTGAATATTATCCCATTAATTCTGGCATTTGCATTTAACTTATATAATATGGCAATAGCATTTATTGTTATAATTCTTGCTTATCTATTAAAATCAACAATGGAAAAACACTACGGTGGAATAAATGGAGATTTAATAGGAAGTACCGGTGAAATATCCAGGCTTCTTTTTTATATAATATCATTTATATTTATTGCATTAAAATTAAACCTGTTTCTTCTTTGATTTTGTTGAAATCATCTGGTCGTATTTAATAGAATACTTAATCTTTTTATTCCTTATTTCATGCGCCACTTTTTCTGTTAATTCTTCTATTTCTTCTGACATAATATTCCTGTAAATGGTTAATTCCTTCCTATCCTGTGGAAAAATCATTTTAAACCTTGTATTTTCTCTTCTGTATCCAAAGGGCTTTTTATTTTTCCTCATCTCTTCCATATTTAATTCTAATAGTATATCGTCAAATTGCTTTTCCTCTGGATTTAATTTTGATTCACTTTCTACTATTTCCCACATATCCGGAAAGTATTTTTCAAGATCTTTCCATTGAAAGTTGTTCTCAAATATGATATGCCCGCTGTAATTTTTCACATATGTTGATATATAGATAATACATTAAGTTTTTCTTTGCACTTAGAAATTATTATATTTTATAGTGTAATACTGTATTGAATGGTTAACAGGATTAAAGTTATAAATGATGTTGGGGAACTGGTTACTATATTCCATGCCGCTGACACAGAAGTAAAACGAAAGCTGCTCCTTGACCTTTCCACAGGCTGGGTAACAATGCCGCAGATCGATGAGAAATATGGCACTGAGGGTAAAAAATCACTGCTTTACCTGGATAAAATACGAATGATAGAAAGCCAGTGGATTACAGGCAATAAAGGCCCGGAAAAAGCATATCATACATATTATACAAACGTTCAGATTAATTTAATTGGATCAATGTCAGATTTATCAGATATAATATTTGCAACAACGTTGAATGATGAACAGCTTCAGGATTACGAAGGGAAGATCACGGGCATGATGGTCAATGGTGGTGTATTTGTTGGTGACGTTGCAGATTCACTGAAAATTTCCCAGACACTTTTAAAGGGAATAGTAAACAGATCATCTATTCTAACCATTAAAGGATATAAAATAGAACTGGTAAATGGCGCATGATTACAGTAATAAGAATCGGGCACAGGCCGTTCAGGGACAAAAGAATTACGACACATGTTGCACTTGTTGCAAGAACTTTTGGCGCAGACAATATACTTGTTGATGAAAAAGATGAGACTTTAGAAGAAACTGTAAATAAAGTTACAGAGAACTTTGGCGGGAATTTTTCAATTAAATCCGGAATTAACTGGAAAAAGGAATTTAAGGATTTTAAAGGAGTTAAAGTAAATTTATCAATGTATGGAATTAATGTTGATGATAGAATTGGTGAGATTAAGGAAGCTGCAATGGATAAGGATATGATTATACTTGTTGGTGCCGAGAAAGTACCAATCGATGCATACAATATTGCAGATTACAATATTGCAATCGGGAACCAGCCACACAGTGAGGTTTCTGCACTTGCAATATTCCTTGACCGCTTTTATGGCGGAAAAGAATTAAGAAAAAAATATGAGGGAAAAATGAATGTCATTCCCATGGATCATGGAAAACTTGTAAAATTTATTCCTGATGAACAGCAATGCATGAAAATTTTATATGAAGAAAAAGCAAATGAAAGAATTATTGATCATGTAACAACTGTTTATAAACTGGCAATGGCAATTGGAAATTATGCCCATGCTGATATGAAATTAATACAGGCAGGTTCACTGCTTCATGACATTGGAAGGACAAAAACAAATGGCATTGGCCATGCAGTAGCCGGTGCAGATATTCTCAGGGAAAAGAATATTGATGAGGCTGTTGTAAAAATAGTTGAAAAGCATACAGGGGCAGGCATACTTCCGGATGAAGCCAGAAGCATGGGGCTTCCTGATCGTGATTATATACCGGAAACGCTGGAAGAAAAAATAGTAGCACAGGCAGATAATCTTGTATCGGGCAAAAAAATAGTAACTTTAAACGATACAGTAGAAAGATATGAATTGAAAGGATTAAAGGAACCTGCTGAAAGGATTAAAAAACTGCATAAGGAACTTTCTGAAATTTGCGGAAAGGACCTGGATGAAATCGCAAAAGAAGTGCAATAAAAATATTTTATATTTTTATAAGGAAAGAGAAATGGGAAGCATTGATCTTTATTCATAACGATTTCAAAGTTACGTAATAAGGATGGTTGCAATGGGATTATAATTTTTAGATCCGATGCTTCTATTTAAAGTGATATTTTTATTATATTGCCCTTAAATGTAAGGAAATAAGTTTTATCTGTTAAATAATTCAATACTAAAAAGCAATTCTGCCCTAATGATTATTTATTAAGGTTTAATCTGCCAAGAATTTCTTTTGTATTTTGGGCAACAATTATTGAAGCTTCAGCTTCCTCTTCTATATTATTTATACAGCCATCATAATCAGCCATGTTTCTTACAATCCTTAGCCTCGTGAGATTTTCACTAATTTCAATTAAATCTTTTCGAATTTCTTCATTATCGTTTTTCATTGATAATTCTTCAAATGCGTCGCAAATTTCTCGATGCACATCAGCAGTTTTTTTAAAATGTCGCCCATAGGTTTCCAGATAATTCTTACTATAATGAAATATGAAATAATAGGACCTGCTGATCGAGCTTCTATAAATGGCTTCTTCCAGACTGCATTTTTCCCTTAATTTAAATTCTTGAACGTTTTTTTTAAGCTCAATAGCCAGAGTTAAATAATCTTCCCACTCAAAAGTCATTCATATTCTACTCCTATAACAAGTTTGTTCTTTGTATTTGGCTTAATTCCCAGCCACCATTCATAGTCGAATTTTTTTAGCAAATTTATTGCTTTAGCTGGGGTTTCTTCAGTATATATTTTCAAGTAGAGAAATTTAAAATCTGTTATACTTTCCGGGTCGTTTTCAACTGATATTTCCAGCCTTCGATCTTTAAAGATACCATTAATTATACCTGAGCTTTCTTTAATAATGTCCAGTAGAAATGGATTTCCACTAATGAAGTATTTAACTTCCAATTTGTCTTTAAATTTTATATATTTCTCAAGCTCTTCAATTTTTTTATTAAATAAGGCAGATTTTATAGTTTTATGATATTTATTGAAATGCATATTATTCTTCATTTGATGTTCTGGTGTTGAATATTGAAAATTTAATTTGTTGTGATTATTTTTCTGGAGAATCGAAATATCACCCAATTGACTAAAGGTTTGTTCCATCATTTTTATCACTTTTTAATATATATTTCTCCCTTTTCATTAATTTCCATATGCCATGCGCTCCCAAGATAATATTCTTTAGATATATCAAGAGGAACCATTAACTGAATCATATTAGTATAAGTTTCCGATGTTATAGGAGAATCGTTATCCTCTATTCTTTCCTTAATTTCGTCGGTCATAGAAACAGGAGTTCCAAAGGTAATCTGTGCAACGATGTTACCAGTGGCTATATCAGTTACTCGTTGTATTGCAATAACCTGAATATTTTTACTTTCATTATTTTTTATTTTCCCACCAGTTAATTTATATAAAAGCTATATTTAAACATAACTCATGATAATTTTATAGCCAAATGTAAAACATTGAGAAGGCTTCCAAAGACAGGTTATTATCGGGCAATGTGTTTGGCAAATTAGTAGATTATAGTTACACATTTTTGAGTTCATGAAATTTTATAAAATATTCCAGTGCATCATCCCTGTATACTACAGTTTCGGGAGTCAAATTTGGAGAAGATGTGGTTAAAAGGCCTAAATCTATTAAATAATACATTATAACATATGGAACATTATAGTAAGATGCACTGAATTCCATAACCTTTTTTCTAAATTCCCGGCTATCAGGATCTTCTCTAACCATATAATTGAATTTCAGGGCACGAATGATCTTAAAGCATTCTGTCCCACCGTATATCTCTGGCAATATGTTTTTTATATATTCTGGAGTGTCTTTTTGTGCCAGAGTTTTCAATGTAAATTCTGTTAATACTTCTTCGAGCCTGCACAGTATTCGATTTTTCTTATCACGGCATTCAAAGATGGAATCATATATGCCATTTTTTATCATATTATCAATTTTTGTTTCATTTAATAAATTATATCCCTGGGGGAGTGGGTCAAAATTAACAATTTTCCTGGTGATCCATTTTTCCCTGGCCATATAAAATAATATAGATTCTAAATAGTCCATATTAATTCCCAAAAATATTGCTATTTCCTGTGCGGTTCTTCTTTGCCTGTGCCTGAACATCTGGTCCAGTGCTTCAAAAACTTTCCTTACAGTTATATCTAAAGCAAAATTAGCAGGCGGCATTTTAACCCCTGCAAGTTCTTTGTTTTTTTTTCGGTGTTTATCAACACGGTTGCATAAAGAATAAAATTCATCCGGTACGGCAAAAAATACTATATCACTGATATTATGCGTAAACATTGCAATTATAAGCCCGTTATTAAGAAGGTTCTGCAAGGATTTCCCATTTTCAGATAAATACCTGTATAAATTCTGCAATTTAAATAAGTAATTATTCTGCCCACTCTTTGATACTGGAAACTCGTCAAATAATTTTGAAGGTTTAATAAAACCACCCGATTCCAGGATATAATCCATAATTATACGGCCATTCTCTGGCAAATTATTATAAACATTACACGTATTTGAAGCAAACTTTTCCGATAGATTTATGATTAAATCATAATGGTTTAAGGTTAAATCCATGCCATTTTTGCTTGCCAGCCTGATTAGTTCTTTTTCATTATAATAACCGTAAAGAGTGAAGGTATTAAATTTTGCAAAATTGTCGCTTATCCATTGTGATGCTAAAATTTCAATTGGTATAGCCAAAAATTCAGGGCAATCCATATCAGGGATAACAAATAATGCCAGCTGATCTATGCATTCCTTAATGCCAGGAGTGTTATCTATATACTCTCTGGTTACCGGCATCTTCCCATCAAACATTACAACTTTTTCCATGATTTTGCTTGCATCATCAGATAATTTCGGTGTATCTTCAGAAGCACTCCCGTAAGACATGACCCTAGCTTCAAGTACTTCAGGCAGTACGTCCATTAATTTTTTCTCATCCCCTGGAGCTCTTTCAATGTTAGGAACAACCAGTTCTATAATTTTGTCCAGATATGGCTTTGATATGCCTGCAAGAATATCACTTATTGTATAATAATAGTTCATTCGTATATAAAAATATAAAGAAAATAAACTTTTCCTTTTTTTAATTTTTTATACCTATCATTTATGCAAAGTCAATAAAAGTGTTCGAACCTTTATAGAAAAGGCCGCAGCAACTGGAAAAGAAATTGGATAAAATCACTTTTCATCCTTTTTGGAAATCAGGAAACGGCACACGCTTGACCCGTTAACCTGCCGGTGTGTTGATTTGACATCTGCGTCAAGCACATTGGAAAACATCTCTGTTTCCATTGAGCATGCAATTCCAAAAATTTTTGATATTGAAAGTATTGGGCAGTTATACTCTGTAAGCTCAAAATTTTCCTGTGATTTTTTTACTTCTGGATAATAATCGGCATTTCTTCTGAATCTGGCAAGATCATTTACCTTCTGCTCAAGATTTTTTCCCGGCATTGCACTGGAATATTCTATTCTTACTTTATCGTATCTGTCCTTTAAAAATCCTTCCAGGATTTTCCCATTGCCGGTATTTTTCATATAATCCATGAAGTCGTTTAGCATTGCATCTGAACTGGTTCCTAGCTTCATATTAGAAGCTTCTGTTGCATAAAATGCATATGAAGGCCTGCCCACATCTTTTTTTACGGTTTTTCTTGCAACTGCGCCCTGTTGCTCCAGAACAGATATGTGGTTTAAAACCCCCATTTTTGAAATGGAAAGGTTTTTTGCCAGATCATCAAGTGACATGCCTGGAAACTCTTTCAATAAGAGTATAATTTTCA
>NZ_JBBIRC010000058.1:0-6874 GCF_037442045.1 Ferroplasma sp.
GAATACTGCGCTTAAAATCAGTTCCAGCAATATTAATGATGTAAGCAAATGTTCCTGTAAAAGTCTCCTCCTCCAATCCGGCAAGATAATACTTTTTTTCTCCATATTTTTACCTTTTTATATATTTCATTATATTAAAAACTTATATTTATTCTTTGTTAACGACCTTTATTTTATAATTAACATTTTTAAAAATATCTTATTTTATTTCATTTCTTGAACTTACAGAGAATTTTATTTTCTATTTATTGATTTAATCTCATGTCATGCAATTTATCTTCTTTTTAAGCCCGTATAATAGTTAATAAATGGTTATACTATCATTTCCTTTTTTCTGCCATATAAATAATGAAAATAGTTTTTTGATAGCCTGCTTGCTTACAGGTCACGTATTATCATCAATTAATTCCCACGCTTTAATCATTAAACATATATCTTCACTGGCGTTACAGGTATATATTGTATGCATGCACAAAAAACCGCCACGCGCAAAGTTTATATATTAATAAAAATTAAACAAAAATATTGTTATGATATTACTTGAAGAAGAAACAGTGAAATTGAGATATACCTTATTTTGCAGGGATATAGAGTTTTTATTTTTATAATAAGTATAAATATATCGCAGCTCTACAGATTTTTTAATAATAATGTTGGACCTATTACTGATACCTGCATTCACACTGTTGTTCTGGACAGTCTCAAATTCATTGATAAAAGGATTAACAGCCAAGATCAGCACAAATGAAATATCAATCATTATTACAGGAGCCGGTGTCATTCCAATGGTAATCAGTATATTTATTATGCCTGCAGAAAGCATATCAATTATGGTAATGTCCCTTTCACTGGTATCCGGTGTTCTGCTTGGATTGGGATATATATTGTTTTACAGGTCATTAAAATCAGAAAATTTAGGGAATGCAGGAGTTACCATTAACATACAGCAAATTGTAGTCATATCATTCGGCCTTCTTATATTAAAGGAAACCGTTACATCATTTATACTTCCCGGAATAATCCTAATAATACTTGGGTCAATATTCGTTACTGTAAAAAAAGGATTTAAGGTGAATAAAGTCCTTCTGATTGCAGCTTTAGCAAATATAATCTGGGGAATATATTACATACCATTATCATTTGCAATCCTTTCACTGCATGCTTCCCCTGTCCCATTGCTAATGGCAAGGATCACAGGATTTTTGTCTGTGCTGTTAATATTTAACTTTCCTGCTATAATTAAAAAGGCAAGGTCTGTTTCAGCCAATGTAAATAACAATCATCCAAAAGTTGCTTATTCTGTTATTTTTCTTGCCATTCTTGCAGGTTTGCTGGATGGTTCAGGTAATGTTTTTTACTCTTTGTCAATACAGGATGGAATTCTGATACTGGCTGGCTCACTAATAGCCATGCTTCCAGCGTCGCTTGCAATTTCAGGAAAATTTTTATACCACGAAAAATTAAATATAGCTCAATATAGTGGAATTTTACTTTCCGTAACTGGAGCATTGATTATAGCTCTTGCTTAGGATTTGATAGCGTAATGTAATTGCTGTAAAATTCATAAGGCCCTGCACAATTTAGATTTGAGAAGTGAAAAATATGCAGAACCAGGTTGAAACATTAAAAGGGTTAATAAATACTTTTGATTGGCAGAAAAGAAGGAAAGAAACAGCCAGTGGAATGAGTGTAAAATTCAGTAATGGGGGGAAGAAGTTAATGTGCTGGTATCAGCCTATCCTTAACCAATGAAAGAAAAGCACACAGGCAGGGAATAAGAACATTAAAGACAGCTGATGGGGTATTAGAATTAAACAAACCACAGGTAAGGGAATTCCCATATGAAACTTTAAGGAAAATATAGATGGGATTATGCTTTATAATGAATTAAAATATAAGTCATTAAAAGTAGATCATAAAAGAAGCAGGGATTATTTTATAATAATCTGAAAATCCCTCAAAACAAAACTTGAGAATGCCATTAATATTAATTTTAAGTATTTGAATAAAGTATTGGAAGTTTCCTGAAATATTCTGAGAGCGATTCCAAATGCATCTTCCGCGTTTATTCATAAATAACCGAATAAAAACAGGGTGTGTATTTAAAACGACCTCGAAGGTCAAAAGATCACACCCTATTTATATATCCAAACACTGTATATAAATATAACGAATTAAACAGGTCCACACGTATTGCAATGCATTAATATAACGACGTAAGGTCGAAATTCTGGATCATTTCTGCGTCGGATAAAAGCAAACAATAAGCCATGTTATTAAATTCAAAACATATTAAAAGAAAAATTAAAAAGTTGTAACGTGAGAAAATTAAATAATATGAAATAGGACAGAGATATTATATTAATAATGCATTGAAATTTAACTCCTTTGCAGTTGAATATTGTGCCTTATCTGCAGTTATAAATATATCAGAATTGAAAGCAGATACAATATGTATTGTATCCATTAAAGGAATATGTTTTTTAATGCACATTTTTCCAGATTTAATTATATTTTCTGCTGTTATATTTATTACCTGTATAGAATTAACTTTTGTTAATTTTAGCATTTCATTCAGGAATTCAGAATAATAAAATTGGGCATTGTTTATTACTCCTCTTTGCTCATATTTATCGAAGACAGTAGAAATTTCGCCAAACACAATTACTGAAATAATAATTTTATTTTCACCTGCATATACTTTTTTAAATATTTCATCCACTTTATCTGATGAATCTTCATTTAAATATCTCTTAACTATTGCACTAGTATCCAGATAGGCGTTCGTCATAATCATTCCTTATTTCTTTTATAATATCGATAGAATCAGTCTTTTTCATTTTCTCTCTATTTTTTATAATATAACTGTCATTAATGTCAATATATTCGATACCATTATCTTTCATGGCATTTTCAATTTCATATCTCAATGATAAGCGTTTCAAATCATCTTCGACTACCTGGCTAACAGTTTTATTTTCAAGTGCCAGTATAGATTTTGCGTTCCTTATTACATTTTCGTCAATAGACAAAGTCAATTTTCTTTTCATACGTATATAATTATATACGTATATTTAAAATTAATGCCAGTAATTCTATATGTTTAAAAAACCGATTTTTACCGCCTCATATTGTGGGTTCTCCTTAAACTCTGAACCGAATTTTTATATAAAATTGAAATAGATTTTACTTAAATATCCTGCCCATTAAGGTTATGTATGTTTTTTTGCGTAAATATAAACCCTCTGTTATTAACGAAATTATCGGTTAAATAACAGGAAAGAATGCCTCTATTGAGTACGGAGGCAATAAAATACGGAATATAATGCTCTAAACTTATAAAATATGCAAGAGATAATAAGGAAAACTGTAGAAGGCAAATGAACTGTTGAAAATAGAAATAGATTCATAGATGTCAGGGGAGCCAGGAATAAAAAATGGCCATTACAGAAGGAATTTAAAGACAAAGAACGGAGAATTAAAATTAAATGTGCCGGAGGACAGGGATGAGATATACCACAGTGCATTGATAAATAATGATTCAATAAAGGTGGATGAATTAATACTGCTATTAATTCTTACAGGAATCATTTTCAAATTAATATTTTCTGATATGCATGTATTGGTTACTCTGTTTAAATTCCTTAAAGGATAAATTTCTATAAAAGTGGAAGCACTGGGATTTGAACCCAGATCTAAGGGTCTCTTCCATGTTTCATCTTTCCAGTCACTCATCATATATTCAGAAGACCTTTAGTTAATCACAAACTGACTGGAGCCCACTAGGATACCTGATTACCCCATGCTTCCTCAATTACTGTATTATTTTTTGATATAAATATCTATATGTCCCGTTCCAGAACTAAAAATAATCATGTCCATAAATATATTTATAAGTCAGCAATTGATATATTTTAATGGAAATTAACAAGCCAATGATAAAGAAAATGAAGGACATGATTTTTCAGAACCTGATGGAAAGTTATCTTCCTTTTCCGCTGGACACAAAGTTATATTCTTCATGGGCCACCGATATTCCTGAAGGTGGTGAAACTGTTTTTTACACATCCTATATGTACCAGATATCCGGAATACTGAAAAGATACGAATCATTATTTCCGAAGATATATAAATTGAACATTCCAAGAAGGCTTATGACCGCTTCCAAATTCTTAATCAAGCCAAATAGCGATGAATTGGAGCGTTCTTTTAATATATTAAAAAGCATAAAGTCAATGCTTTTAAAAAATAATCTAAAATTTGGATACCTTTATGATAAAGAGCCTTACTCTGGTGCTTTGCTGTTAGAATCAGGATTCCTAAATGAATATAAGGAATATGGGAAAAAACTCTATAACTTCTTTAATGAAAATGGAATAAAAAGGATTATAACCGTTGATCCACATACAACAAATGCATTGAAGCGCTATAAGGATTTTATAGATTTTGACATAGACGTTATAAATTATTTGGATCTTGTGAATTTCAAAGGAACCGGAAATTACGTTATACACGATTCTTGCCTGTATTCAAGGTCCATGGATATGTATAACTCAATAAGGAATAAAATAAACGGTTCAGGAATCAAATTAAACGAAAATTATTTAATAACAAGCAAGGAGATGGGCAGCTGCTGCGGTGGCCCATTATCCCTTATTTCAAATAAGGATAGCGAGGATATTTCCAAAAGCCGTGCGGAGAAATTATTATCGGTAAATGAAAATGTACTGGTAATGTGCCCTCTATGCTATCAGAACCTTTCGCCTTATATAAATAACATAAAGGATATTGCAGAGGTGGTTTCATGAACTATGAATGGGATGTTGCAGTAAATAAGGCTATTTTAAACAATTCCCCAAAGGTAAATAAGATACTGGAAGAAAATCCATACATTAAAGATATTGCAGACGAACTCAGAAATGTAAAAAATAAAGTTTTAGACAATATAGATGAGTATATAGAAAAAACCGAAGAAAGCGTTAAAAAAACCGGTGGCCATTTCCATCTTGCAAAAAATGCAGATGAAGCAATGAGCATGGTAAAAGAAATAATAAAGGAAAGAACAAAAATTGTTGTATCAAAATCAAATGTTCTTTATGAAATAAAGCTCAGAGATGAAATGGAAAAGGAAGGAAAAGACATATGGGAAACAGATCTGGGCGAATATCTTGTACAGATCAATAAGGATATGCCCTCACATATGGTTGCCCCTGCAATTCATCTAACCAAGGACAAAATTGGGAAACTTTTAAATGAAGATCTGGATAAAAATATAAATGAGAATTCTTCGGCAGAGGACATGGTTAAGAGTGTAAGGAAATTTTTAATGGAGAAATACCTGGCAGCAGAAGTGGGAATTACTGGAGCAAATTCAGTAGCTGCCGATACCGGTTCAGTGCTTTTAATAGAAAATGAGGGAAATATAAGAATGGATACAGTGCTTCCAGAAATACATATTGCAATAACCGGCATAGATAAAATAGTTCCTACATTAAAAGACGCATTTAATGAAGTTATAGTTCAGGCATCATATGCCGGTTTCTATCCGCCAACATACATAAATGTAACCTCAGGCCCAAGTGCCACCGGAGATATAGAACTTCAGAGAGTTTCACCTGCAACAGGGCCAAAAGAATTCCATTTAATAGTGCTTGACAACGGGAGAAAGGAAGCCATAAACTCAGAAATAAGGGATTCACTTCTTTGCATAAGATGTGGAAGATGTTATTTCTCATGCCCATCGTATAAATTATACGGGAAAGATTTCGGTGACAGCCCTTATACAGGCCCTACTGGAATAATGTGGTCTGCTGTTACAATGAAGAAATATGATAAAGCAATGCTTTGCATGCATTCCGGAGGATGCAAAGAAGTATGCCCCATGAAAATAGACATACCAAAGGTTATAGAAAAAATAAAGTTCAGGTATATCGATTCATAAAAAACAGTTAACTTTTTTATATTTTTATTCTGTAATTTATTTGAAATATGAGAATTAATGGATTTGGGTTGACTCAAAAAAGTTATATAATTTCCTAAATTCCAATGGTACTGGGCGCTATCTTTTTGAACAGTTCCTTCTGTTTTTCGCTCCTGAACAAGAACTTCATGCTCACAGGCCTTGCATTTAAGTTTTCTCAATATATCCAGTGAGCTTTCCACAGAATCTATAATATTCAGCATTTCCATATAAACTACAATGCAAAAGACCAGGAAAAGATAGCTTCTCAGTGCATCTTCACTGTGAACCCTTAATATAAGAATAGCAAGATAATTCTTTGAATATGAAAATGCTTTCTTCACATATTTCCTTAAATAATACAATTGCATCTGTTCTTCATGTATGGGCTCTGAATAGTTCATGATAACTTCGAATCATTTTCTCTTCACTGAAAATATTCCATAATCATCAGGATGCTTTGGCATTCTCAGTTCCCTTCCTCTCATTTCTGGATCAAGCACCGTATATAAGAATACATAATTTACTGCAAACTTTACCATTTTTGAGGAGATGAACATTACCCGTTTTCCATACATTACAGTTTTTTATGATACTCCATGGAAAATTCTATTGTATCTTTGTAAATTTTTATCAATCATTTCTTAATGTTTAATTTAGAGAAAAAATCTATATCCATTATTGCAAGAAATATTTTCATTTTCGTTATTCACTATGAACTCTATGTATAACCAGGCACAGTATTCATATTCTATTCCTATAAAATTTACGATTTGCGGATTAAATACAAGAAAATAACTTTAATAGCAGAGGAATGCCGTAAAATTAAAGAAAATATTTATATAGCAATTTTGATTGATTTTGAAATGAAAGGACAACGCTGGATTGTTGATATATTAACATTTTTATTATTTG
>NZ_JBBIRC010000059.1:0-6775 GCF_037442045.1 Ferroplasma sp.
CTGTATCATAACATGCTTTTTGACAGAAATTTAATATATTAGTCTGCATAAAGAAATGCGAGATTTCATGCATAACCGCATGAGTCCATTAGACAATGGTGCATGTTTACTGATAACAAGAGTGAAAACTCCTTTGAAAGAGGAGTTCGAATGTGTGTATGCCGTTTGCGCTTAAAATGCAGGCAAAACAGGTGAAACTGGAAAAGGAAAACCAACAAACAATCCCGGAATCTTTTGTGGATTGAATATATGTTATTTGGTTTATCCAAGAAGTATAAATTTCATAACCTGGAATTGTGCCTTATATTTTGAAGATTGGTGGAACTGAACAATCTGACTTTCTAAAAGACTAATTTATATCAGATCAGAAATTATGGGTGCCAGTATAATGCATCTGAATATCTGAATGAAATTTATTAAAAAACTCAATTTATATATATAGTTGCTATACAGTAATATGACAATTATTACAGAGTTTCTAAAGGTTTTCATGCCTCTTCTAGTGGTAATAGATCCTTTCGGGAGCCTTGCAATATTTGTTAGCATGGCCGGTTCTTTCAACCGGGATACAAGAAGGTCAATATCCAGAGATGCAGTTATTTATGCTGGCATTATTATCATACTTTTTGCCATTGCAGGGGGAATCATTATAGAATTTTTTGGCATTTCCATAGAAGCGTTGGAAATTGCAGGTGGAATAATACTTCTTTTAATGGGTATAGAAATGGTCAGGCAGGGTGCAAAACCGGATACATCCGTTGAAAGTTCTAAAAATATGGGAATAGTCCCATTTGCAACACCTTTATTGGCTGGTCCAGGGGCAATTTCGCTTGTAATTATACTTATGAAAGGAGACTTTCTAACGAAAATTCTTACAATAATATCAGTTTTTCTTGTATTAGCAATAGTATACTTCTTCTTCATCTATTCTTCAAAAATACTGAGTATTCTTGGAGATAAGGTTATGACTGCAATAACCAGAATCTTTGGTCTTCTTGTGGCAGGATTTGCAATACAGTATTTTATCGATGCAATGGTAGCATTAAGCGTACTAAAATAATAAGCAATAATTTTAGTCAAAGCATAGAAATATGAATTTCAAAAGATTTTTTAATAATATGGATATCTTTCATGAATGTTTAATGAACTTTACACTTTATTATTCGAACATTACGGAGACCTTTCCTGGTGGCCTTCAGATTCGGATGATGAAACTATAATAGGCTGCATACTGACGCAGAATACATCATGGAAAAATGTGGAAAAGGCAATAAAAACAATGAAGGAAGCGGGAGTTGATTCATTGGTTAAAATTAATGGCATGAGCCAGGAAGAATTAAAAGACCTGATAAAAAGCTCAGGATTTTATAATCAGAAAAGCAGGTATTTAATGAACATAGCCGGGTCAATAATAGAAAACTATGGAAATATAGAAAATATGAAAAATAATAATCCCAATGAAATTATGAATTTCATTTCCAGTATTGCCGGTGTAGGAAACGAAACAATGGAATCAATTATGCTTTACGCCCTGAATTACCACATTTTTGTTGTAGATACATATACATTTAGATTCATTAAAAGATATTATAGTATGGAAATGACCAGGAGGGAAATCAGAAATTATGCTGAAGAGGAATTTAAGGAAGTTTATCAACTTAAAAATTTTCATGGCATGCTCGTAAACCTTGGAAAGGATTATTGCAGAAAAAAACCATTATGCAATTCCTGCTTTTTAAATAAGATCTGTTTGTTCGGGAAAATCAATATATAAAAGAATTTCTCTCTTCTATGTATTGTTTATATTTTCTGTAAGCCCTTAGAGATTCACCTATTATAAGCCCAAGTGTTACTGCAAGCAAAGCATCTATTATAAATTGTATTGATAAATTATTCGGATAGATGAATTCGAAGGATATTCTAATAATAAACGCAACGGCCCAGATAGACAATAAATACGGGGATCTTTTGTAGAAGATTTTTCCATCACTATCAAAAAATGTTACACGTTCACCAAAAGCCAATCCTGGTATAATTCCTAATATGCAGATCGCTAAAATTATGGCCATATAATCAATGTTGCCTATAAAAGCCAACATGAAAAATATTAATAGAAACAGGTATATCACCGGGGTTCTTAAAAGCCTTGACGTTTTGAATTGCTGGCCCTTAAGCCCTCGTTTAAGCCTTTTGTACATTATGCGGATGACTATTAATATCAATGCGACGGCAATAAACGTATTTGATAGATTTAACCCGATCACGCGATTATATTTCACCTACATATATAATTATATTTCTTTTGAAATTAATTTTTTAAACTGATAATTTTAATGCAATTCTCTCTTTCTTTATTATTAAACTGAACTATCGGATAAAAATCAAATAGTTTTCAGTTATAGGCAATTAATGAAAACGGAATGGGTCATCGCATATTCATATTTAATATTCGGAAGTGCCATGCTGGTGGCATACCTTTTTACTCATAACTATGAACTTTCTGTGGCTGCTGAGCTCATATTCATCCCATTCTATTTTTACCATTCCATTAAATTTAAGGGGTTTAAATATACCGAAAAATTTTTTTCTGTTTCCTATATTCTGGCTTTTATTATAGAATTTATTGGTCTCCATACAGGATTTCCTTTTGGCAGGTACACATATACAGCTATACTGGGCCCAGAACTATTTGGCGTTCCAGTTGCAATTCCATTTCTATGGTCTTCATTGCTTTATTTTTCTTCTATAGCAGCAAGAGAGAGGCTGTTCACCTCATCATTATTAATGCTTTTTCTGGACATGTCATTCGATCCAAGATTTTCAAGGCATCTCTGGCACTGGGCCGTGCCCGGAATCTATTTTGGAGTGCCATTATCCAATTTCTTTGGCTGGTTTGGGGCATCATTATTAATTTTTGCAGTGTTATTATTATTTACTGAAAAAAATTCAAGTTTTAGCATCAACGGTTTAATTTTTTATACTCTGCTGGGTTATTTTCAGTGTGTGGAAGATGTCGTTGTTGGCATTTACATACCAGCAGTAATATCCTCCATAATTTTTACCTTAACTTTTCTTTTCCTGCTGAACATGAATTATAAAAATAGTGTGGAGCAGCAACACTCATTTATTGGCAGAATTAAAAAAACAATTTTTAAAATGGAGAAATCTGCCAAATAGTTATATAATAATATCTCATAATGAGCTGAATGTTCAGGGTTAAACTCACTCTGAATAGAGCAGAGTATTTGAAATATCTTGAGGCAATAAAGCCGGAGGTTACGGAAACATTTGGCAGGTCAAGTGTGGTTCTTGAAGAGGATGCTTTAAATATATACATTATCATAGAAGCTCCTGATGCGTCATCACTCCGGGCAAGTGTTTCCTCAATAACAAGGGTATTGAACGTAACAAAAAAAATAATGGAGGTAAATGTATGGTAGAACCTAATTTGAATGCATATTTGCAAAACCAGATAAAGCAGGCACAGGACATGCAGGCACAGATAGAGCAGGTAGCAAACCAGCGCTATCAGATCGATATAAAAGTTAAGGAACTTGAAAAAACTTTAAAAGAATTAAGTGGCATTGAAAAAGATACTCCAGTATATAAAAATGTTGGGCCAATTATTTATAAAGTGGATGATAAGGAAAAACTTATTTCAGATCTTGAAGAGCAGAAGGAACTCAGCCAGATGAGATTAAAAACCATGGAAAATCAGCAAAAAACACTGGAAGATAAATATAAGGAACTGGAGCAAACAATACAGAGAAAATACGAAGAATCAACAAGGGGACAGAATAATCAGGGAATAAATTAATAGTGCAATTTCAGCAATTACATAGATTTAAGAATTTTTTCCCTTATCTTAGACGAACTGTTAAAATTTCCATTATATGGCTTTGTTCTTTTTATTTTTGTATTCAATCCAAGTTTCTTGCATTCGTTTTCAATATAAGCATCATCAAATTTCTGGTCATATCCCAGTGTAATTATATCTGGCTTAATCTCATTAACAGTTTGAAAAATATTGTCATTGCTGTGGCCTATCATTACTTCATTTACCATTTTAAGCTCTGACACAAGGGCAGCCCGTTCCACCTCATTAAAAATCAATGCCTTGCCATGCTTTTTAGCAGTGTAATCCGATGCAACAACAACAACTAAATAATCTCCAAATGATTTTGATTCATTTAAATAATGTACATGGCCTAAATGCAGTATATCAAAAACCCCTGATGCCATAACTTTTATCATTGCCAGTTAAACACTTAAGAATTTATAAATAATTCGCTCAAAGGCGAATGGCATTTTAAATTTAAAAAATAAGTAACCTTAAGTTTAAATAATCATTCTCAATAATTGTGGCATATGCAAAATATAACGGAAGACGTTTATAAAGAGCTAAAGGCAGCAGTTGAAAAAACTACGGAAAATCCATGTGCTATAGCTTATTCCGGCGGTCTTGACAGTTCTCTTCTTCTTGCTCTTTCAAATTATACCTATATTCCTTACACACTGGGATTCTCAGATTCCAGAGACATAGACAATGTTGATGAAAACTCGATGATTTTGAAAATACATGTGAAAAAAATCATACTTGATGATATAGATATCCATAGTTATATAGAACAGCTATTAAAAATAGATCCAAAAATTACCAGAATGGAATTGGGATTCGAACTTGTACCCTTTATACTAATGGATTTTATACCTGAAAAGTTCGTTGTCACAGGTCAGGGGGCAGATGAATTATTTTATGGTTACAGAAGATTTATAGATAATCCAAGGCTAAAAAATGATACTTACATCAATAGATTATTCAATGTCACACTGCCCAGGGAGAAGAAAATAGCAGAATATTACGATAAGGAATTATTAACTCCGTATCTATCTCCAGGTATCCTTAAAATGAGAACTAACATAACAAGAGAAGAAAATATACTGGATAATAGAAATAAGTTGATTTTAAGGGAAATAGCATCAAAGATTTCTCTTCCGGAAGAAATATATAATAGGCCAAAATCGGCTGCTCAGTATGGATCTGGAATAAATAAATATCTTCTAAAGCAATCTGATAAAATATTTAGAAATGAATAAATAATAATGTGTAATATACTATATAACATTAATAATTAACAATGGGATAAATAATGACATATACAGGAATAATAGGAGGAAGTGGACTTTACAGTATAATGGAAAGCAAGAAAGTCGTGGATGTTGATACACCTTACGGAAAGCCATCAGCACCTTTAGAAATCGGTGAAATAAATGGTATAGAAGTTGCATTCCTTCCAAGGCATGGAAAGAAGCACACTATTCCTCCTCATATGGTAAATTATAAAGCAAATATTTTTGCACTTCATAAACTTGGAGTTGAAAGAATAATAGGATTAAATGCAGTTGGCTCTTTAAATGAAAATTATAAGCCCGGTGACATAGTAATACCGGATCAGTTTATTGATTTCACAAAGCGCAGGGACCTTACATATTACAATGGGCCGGATGTTTACCATATTTCTATGGCAGATCCTTTCTGCAGTGATATAAGTGCAAAAGCATATGAAACAGGAAAAAAATTATCATTTCCTGTTCATAAAAATGGTTCTTATCTCTGCATTGAAGGCCCAAGATTTTCAACAAGATCGGAATCAAAAATGTTCAAAAATTTTGCTGATATTATAGGAATGACACTTGTTCCTGAAATAAACCTCGCAGCAGAACTGTCAATGTGCTATGGCATGCTTGCAACAGTTACTGATTATGACGCATGGAAGGACGAAGCTGTAGAAGCTTCTGATGTTATGCAAATAATGAGGGAAAGCGAGGAAAAAGTTTCAAAAATGTTATATAATTTAGTTCCACAAATTAACGGTCAAAGGAATTGCAAATGTTCTTTGAGATTAGAAAATGCAAAGGCGTGATAAAAAATGAAAATAAAATTTCTCGGCGGAGCCGAAGAAGTCGGAAGACTAGCAATAAAGATAGAGGATAAGCAAAGCAAGATAATGATAGACTACGGTATAGAACCGGAAAAACCACCGGAATACCCACTTCCACCTGAAAAGGTGAATGATATATTCTTAACGCATGCACATTTAGACCATACAGGGGCGTTACCAGTTTATTACCATAGCTATCAGGCAAATTTCCATGCAACTGCAATGACTGCAAACAGCATAAAACCAATACTCATGGATTCCTTAAAAATCATGAGGCTTGAAAACTATACAAAAATGTTCAATGAGGAGGATGTTGACAATCTTTTCAAGTCTATGATAACAGCAACATATGAAAAGCCTTTTGAAGTTGATAATCTTACTGCTATAGCACACAGTGCAGGGCATATACCAGGTTCAACAATGTGGTGGTTTCAGGATGCAAAATCTTTCATGATTACAGGAGATTTATATACTAGAGATACAAATCTGTTGACAGGAGCAAAACCAGTTAAAACAGATGTTTTAATCATGGAAAGCACATATGCAGGCAGAGACCATGAAAACCGTGATGAAGTAATACAGAGGCTTAAAGAAAGCATAAAAGAAGTCATAGATAATGGAGGAAGAGTAATACTTCCAACATTTGCCATTGGCAGAACACAGGAAATGATTATGACTTTAAGGGATATGGATTACAGAATATATGTTGATGGCATGGGAAATAAGATATCATGGATATATATGGATACACCGGGGTTTATTAAAGATCCTAAGCTGTTCAGGAAGTCAATGGGCCGTGTAATCCAGATCAGAAACAACAGAATGAGGCAGGA
>NZ_JBBIRC010000060.1:0-5996 GCF_037442045.1 Ferroplasma sp.
ATCAACGGGAATTTTATCACCATAAATTTTGAATCCGATGCCATAGTCCATTGACATCTGATGAATGGAAGCATAAACACCATCTGATAGGTCCATCATAAACTTCGCACCAGCCTTGCTTATTTTTATTGCTTCTTCTATTCTTGGTTCTACGTCCAGCATTTTTTTAATTCCCATTTGCTTATCGATTCCGTACTTATAATAGATGTAACCTGAACCAGCACTTCCCAGTGTATTTGTAACCATTAAATATTGCCCAGGTGCGATATCGGATCTTCTTCTTATAAGATTGGATTTTTGCTTCCCAATTACCGTACCTGATGCTGTAAAATCATAGCCTTCCTTTGTATCGCCACCAAGTATTGATGCGTGAAATTTTTCCAGCTCGAAATTTATGCCTCTGTAAAATTCCTTTAGATATTCAATATCATATTCCGGCGATACAGATAATGAAACCAGAAGCCCTATGGGAATTCCTGCCATTGCTGCTATATCGCTCAGATTAATAGCGGCAAAAAATTTTCCTGCAAGAAATGGTTTTGTTCCTTCAGGCAAATGTGTCTCCCTTGTTATAAGATCTGTTGAAAGCATAATATAAGAATTATCGATTTCAAGGAGGGCGCAATCATCCTTTTCTATATGATTAATTTGCTCTGTCTCAAGCAGATCGATAATTTTCCTTTCTCCAAGATCTTTTAACTTCAATATTTTTGTTATAAATTTGTTAAATTTAAACTTTGGTATTAAATAATTTTTACTGGAAAATTTTTATATGTGATAGATATAATCTATCATAGGTGATAGAATTTATTAATGAAGTGGAAAATTTGAGGGAAGAAATATACAACAATTCAGAGGAAATTCTTAAACTCCTGGAAGAAAGAAAGCAACTTGCAATAAAAATCGGGAAATGTAAGATAAAGCAAAACCTTAAAATCAGAAACAGGGCGAGGGAAATAGAGATACTTCAAAGGTTGGGAGGAGACCAGTACAAAAATTCTATATTGAATATGCTTTTTGAGTTTTCAATAAATTATGAAGAAAAAAATATAGAAATTCCACCGTCATATTCCAAAAATATAAATGGAATAAAATATGCAGAATTCACTGGAGAGAAAGGTAACTTGATTTTTATCCTTTCAAGAATATTAAATCCAGGAAGTTTGATTTACTGTGCTGATAAAAAAATATCACAGATTTTGGCAGCCAATGGCCACCATATAATAGATTCAATTGAAAATCCCGATCTTGTTATACATTTAGATGGAAGAAGCAACCAGGAAATAATATTAAGAGACAGCTCTATTCTAATCTCCGAACAATTTTTTTCAAATAAAGATAATATATACAATATAGAAATGATGTAATATGTATATACTGATAATTGGGTCGAATGGGCGCCTTGGGAAAATTTTGCTTAAAATATTTCCGGAATCAACAAAAATAGATATTGAGAATTCAAATTATTTAGAATCAGAATTACAAAAAGCAGATTTTGCCTTTTTAGCCACACCAATGGATGCAACAATTAATATTATACGCCGCTTTCCAGAATATGATGGCTTTATAGATTTAACTTCAGTTAAATCAAAAATGATTGAATTTGCTGGAAAAATAATAAGCCTGCATCCACTATTTGGGCCAGAAACTTATGGAACAAATAAATCTATTATTTTTATAAATGATATCTCAAGGAAGGATTCATTGGCAGATATGGAAAAATTATTTCAGGATTACAAATTGATTATAATGGATGCCAATAGCCATGATGCTTTAATGGGAGAAATTCTTGTTAAGCCGTATGTACTTTCATATATATCAAAATCTGAAAACTCCAGCATCATAACTGGCTCTTATTCAAAATTTCTGGAAATTGAAAAAATAAAATATAATGAAAATTCCCAGGTGCTTATTGATACTATAAAATATAACGAAAATTCCAGTAAAATAATAAAGGATATTGAAAAAAGGCTTGAAGGCCTTAAAAAATTAGTAGGTAATTGACGAACTGGCTAATCTATTAAAAAGGGCGTTGTAATCAGGCTGGAAAAACATCCTGTCCTCAAGTTCGAGTTCATAATTGTAATCTTCAAGGTCAAGTGAGTTATAATAGTTGGATAATTCACTAAACTCGTGGTCCAGAGAGGATTGCACAATCAGATCAAGTAATTTCGAATCAAATTTATCGTTATGCACTCCTCTTTCTTTATTGCCTCCTGTTGGATATGAAAGTACAGGATATTGAGAACCAAGATCAACAAGGATTTTAGCAAGGGAATGGAGCCTTGGTGGTCTGTAAAGCCCTTTTCTCCATAATTTTTCAACAAGGGTATTTTTCTGTATGTTCATCGGATTTATTGATATGTCAGCAGAATATGGACTGACAATAGCAACAGATTTTTCAATATCTTCTATTGCCTTTTTTTCAGATATAAACGGAGGTTTAAACAGCAAATAAGTCCTTAGCTCTATTTTTTCTTTCTGTAAAATGGTAGCTGCATCAATGAATTTTTTTAATGTGCTTCCTTTGTTTACGGAATATTTCATTATGTAATCATCTGCACTTTCAAGGCCTATGGCAATTCGCAGGTCAATTCCTGCATTTTTGAAAGGTTGCAATGTTTCCGGCTTTATATATTCAGTTCTTGACTCAACAAGCAATTTATCTACCTTTCCTTTAATTCTATCTATGAAATAGTCTCTGACAGCAGGGTGCACCTCATTTGGATCAAGAAAACTGCCGGATGTGAATATTTTCAAAACCTTTATATCGTTTAATGAATCGTATAAAGTATCAACCTGATGCATGAGATTTTCATCGACTATTTCAGGAGAAGTATCGTTAAAGTAACCACACATTGAACATGCAGTAAATTTGTACCATGCACAGCCGGTTGTCCTGAATATGCATACCATTGTTTTTTCTGGATATCCTCGTAACCTATCAAGTTCTTTCCAGATTGATACTGGCTTATCTGCATCGTTCTTTTTAGTATTTTCATGCATTAAGCTTTTAATATAAAGTGAATAGTCCCTTACTACCATGTTATTTAATATCGTTTCTAGCTATAATAGCATTGTTATTTGAATGGCTTAGGTAATTCGTCGTATTCAATAACATAATATATATATTTAATCCCTAAAGTGAATCAACTCAACGTCCAAATTGTTAATTTGTAAAAAGTTATATATTATCTTAAAATCAACCTAGAAGGGCTCGTAGTCTAGTGGTATGATGTCTCCCTGACACGGAGAAGGTCACCGGTCCGAATCCGGTCGGGCCCATGTCATTAATATAAATCATTGAAATTTGCTTTAATATTTTTTTATAATATATATTGTTCCAAACAAAATACAATCAGAATTGGAACAATGTATTTAATGCAAACTGTATTTATTGTTAAATTACTGACGTATTTTTAATATTATTATAACTTTCAGCAGGCACTTTAATGTTATTGAATTTTTTTCCATAAATCAGAAAGTGAATTCAATGAAAACTCTGGATTCAGGATGTATTATCAAATATTTCCTTTCAGGTTTTTCTCCATAATAATATCCACAGCATGGTATCCAAGCCGGTAATACATTGATATGGCATTCTTATTGTGCCCAAAAACGTGAAGAACCAGTGATGACATACCATGATCCTTCACCATTGATTCCAGTATATTCATTGCTCTTGAGCCGTAACCCATTCTCCTGAATTTATCATATATTATTATATCCCAGAGATAGGTTGATTTATAATTCTGGTTATTCCATTCAACCCAAATTACACCGATTTTCTCCGCAGATAGTGTATCAGTGATAACCATAATAGAGTGGTCTGAAGTATTCTTTCCATCAGGCAGCAACTCCCGAAAAGATTTTTTAGATAATAGGTAAGCCTCTTCTTTATCCCAGCTGCCTGCCTTAATTTTTTCCTCTGCATATTCAGTTATCTGTTTCTGCAGATAAACATGGAAATCTTCCTTTGATATGGGAGACAGGGATACAGATTTTTCTTTCATTAACATAGATATCTGGCAGGGAGATAAAACTTTATTGTTTTCAATTCATATTTTGTGAATAATTCCTGAGATTTATTATGTTTTATCTAGTGACATCCTCCCCGCCCTAACGGACGGGGTTTCCTGCTTCAAAGCCAGGATTTGCCCTTTCAGGTAGTGATCCAGTCTCCACAGGCGTAAATTCGGGAGCGCCTACCTGCTTCTTTTAATCCAGTATTTTTGATGTTTATAGCTGCATTTAGATCTCTGTCTATTTCAAGCCCACATGACTCACATTTGAATGTTCTGTCAGATAGTTTGAGATCCTGGTTTAACCATCCGCATACTGAACATTTTCTTGATGTGTTTCTTGGATCCACTAATAACACTTCCCTGCCGGCACTTTCAGCCCTGTAAGTTGTGTACTGTACAAGTGTATTCCAGGATGCATCTTCAATGCTCTTAGCCAGATGGTGGTTTTTAACCGTGTTTCTTATTTTAAGATCCTCAAAAACAATAATATCATAAGATTTCACAATATGATTTGAGATCTTATGAGCAAAGTCCTCCCCTGGTTCTTTACATTCTTATGTCGCTTTGAGAGTATGGTTTTTGCTTTATTTCTGTTATTCGATCCTTTCTTTTTACGTGATAATGCTCTCTGTGTTTTCTTAATTCTTTTTTCTGACTTTATCAGAAACTCTGGAGGTTCAACAACTGTGCCATCACTCATTGTTGCAAGATGCAATAAACCTACATCTATTCCGATACTTTTTCCTGCCTTTTCTAATTGAATGGGATGCTTTCCATTATTTACTGTGAATTCAGCTTCCCAGATTCCTGTTTTATCTCTAGAAATTGTAAGGTTTTTTATTTCACCGTATATATCACGGTGCATGAACATCCTGATTTCTCCGACCTTTGATAGTTTAAGATGGCCATTGTCCAGTATCTCAAAGCCTGTACCGGGGTAAGTAATGATTTATACCTTCCTTTTGATTTAAATCGTGGGAATCCTACCTTCTGGTGTTTTCCTGATTTCTTTTCTTTTACTCTCCTGAAGAAATTATCAAATGCTTTATCCACTCTTTTAACAACATTCTGAAGACTCTGTGAATATATGTTTTTATATTCTTTAAAAGTGTCCTTGAGTTCTGGCAGTTCATTATGCTGATAATAATAATTGACATATTTTTTCTTACTCATATGAGCATATATTCTTTGAAGCAAAAGTGAATTATAAAATACTCTGCAGAGTTCAAGCTGGTTATTAATAATGTTTTCCTGTTCAGCAGATAGATACAGCCTGAACTTATATGCTTTCATACTCTCTTTCTAGTGTAGTACCTGCATATAATTTTTTTTCTTAAAGGAAGTCGCTTTCATCCCTTCCCTTTCGGAAGGTGATTTCCCGCTCAATATTGTTAAAATATATTATGAATTCAACTGTTCCATGTCCAGATAATTTCTTTAATAAATGTGAATTAAAAGTTTGTGAAAATATTTGAGAACTCTCAATTGCACAGTCTTTTAAGATTTTGCCCTATTCGTGTTTAATTTCACATTTTTGCTTGATTATCCTGTAATATGGCCTCTAATTTTGCTCTCTGGATTTTTAATGAATTTTGCATCATTTATTAACAAGGTCAAGAGTCCTTTTTATGCCAAGCATCACTGCATAGTTGCTGATGATGCCTATTGCAAGGGCCATTTCAAGATAAGGAATATATGTGGAATAGATAATGCTGGATTTAAAAACTATAAAACCAAAGCCAAGAAGTGCTGTTATAACTATAAGTGAAGCATTTACTGTGGCCAGGTGTTTCAATCTTCTCACCCCTTTTGTATAAATAAAAGTTATAATAGCCATACCAAAAAGAATTATTCCAGTAAATATATGAAGTATTAAAACGTAAGAAGTTAGAGGATTTTCTATCTGAGATAGATAAAAACCACCCATAATTTGAATAAATGCAAATGCCGAAGTTGTCCATAAAATACCTT
>NZ_JBBIRC010000061.1:0-5984 GCF_037442045.1 Ferroplasma sp.
GGAACATGGTCTGCTGCACCGATAACAAAAGGAACTGTTGACAAAACTACCGGAACCACTCCTCTTGGGCCTACCAGGGACATGAAAGCTTTTGTCCTGTTATCAAATTTTATGGCATTCCTTCCCATATTTGAAAGGCCTATTGATATGAAAACCGCTACTGGCCTTATTACAAAAATAACTATTAATGAAATAATGAAACCAAATACAATATAATTGAATATCTGAGACCTGGTAAGTATGCTTCCTAAAAGAATAAATATAATAGACTGTGCCATGAAAGATAAATTCTCATTGAAATTCTTTTCCCTGCTCCAGAATATGCTTTTATCAGAGAAATTTCCCACTATTGCACCGGTAGAAATAATTGCAGGAAATGGCGTGATTCCAACAGCCTCCAGTGATGTAAATTCGAATAATACTATCCCGAGGGTAAGGGCTACAAGCAAAGACTCAAAGTTAAAATATTTGTTTAAATAAATTATAAAGAATCCAAGCGCTATGCCAACGGCAGCCGGTATTGCAATTTCAAGTATAAGGAATGATGCTGATCCAAGTATTAGTCCTGTATGTAAAGTTAAAACTGAAAAGAATGCAGAATAGGAAACATCTGGTGCCAGTATGCCTATGCCTATAGCCAGCAATATAATTCCCAAAGGATCGTTGAATAAACTTTCGCCTATAAGTGTTCCAGAAATGTCATCCCTTATGTTCAGTTTCCTGAAAGTTGGTATCAGTGATGCAGGATCTGTTGGTGATATTATTGCACCAAATATAAATCCAATTATAAAAGGTGCTCCTGTAAGAAGTGAGAAGAAAATACCTGCTCCAACAGCAGTGACTACCATCCCTATTGTATCTAACAGCGCTATTTTTGTGAAATATTTCCTTAAAATTCTCGGGCTAAAGTTATGTGATTCATAATATAGAATAATAACGAGCCCAAGCATTCCTACCCCTATTGTTGCAAATGATGAAAGCAAATAAATTGCAAAACTGTGGTTAATAAGCCCAAGCAATGGCCCAAAGATAAGCCCCATGACTATAAGTACCGGAATATAAACCATTGACGCTTTTCTTGATATTGGTATGGAAAAGGCTGCAAGTATTAGTATAAAACTTATTTCTAGATAATCATACGTTACAGGAGAAATAATCATTTCAATTCATTGACCTTGGCAATTCTCTTTTATGCATTGATTTAAGATATAGCTCCATTAGTTTTTCATAATTGTTATTAATAATATTTTTGTCAAAGAGATCTGATAATGCATTATCTATTTCTTTATAGCTCATTTTTAATTCATCCTCATCATACTGCCCTTCCCAGAGCCCTGCTGATGGCCTTTTATCAATAATGGATTGTGGGACTTTCAATAAAGAAGCCATTTCCCATACATCTGTTTTGTATAATCCTTCTATTGGCTCTATATCGCATGCTCCATCACCATATTTTGTATAATACCCAAGAAGGTATTCAGTCCTGTTAGTAGTGCCGATTACAAGCCCGTTTGAAATATTTGCATAATAATACAGTATATTAGCCCTTATTCTTGACCTTATGTTTCCTTCAATTTTTTTATCTTCTGTATTTAATAATTCTTTATAACTTTCAAATATTTTTTCTATGTTTATTTCTTTTATTTTTATCCCTGTTGATTTTGATAAGTTATTTACATCCTCATAATCCTGTTTCTTTGTATATTTGTCTGGCATGAAAATTGCTTTTATTTTATCATTATCAATTGAAGTTGCAAGCAATGTAAGCACTAAGGAACTGTCAATTCCAGAGCTTATTCCAATAACAGCATTTTTATTAGAAATTTTCTCCTTTAAAAATTCACGTATTGCTTCTATTCTGTTAATATTTTTATTGTTCACATGAAGATAATAAAATGGGATTAAATAAATATTTAGTATTGTTATCCATGTTATTTGTAAATTCATATTGTATTCGTGTAATATAAGTATCCTTATACTTCGATTTTGAGAATGAAAATTTACACACATTTATATCGCATCAAAAAGGTTATAACTAATAAAGTATTAATTTACTCATGATAAGCACAGCGAAATATAATAAGATAAGTGTATATATCCGGAAAGACGAAAAGGCCGTAATAGAAGAGAAGGCATTAATGGAAGGCGTGTCTGTATCAAGGTACCTTGTACTGGCTGCTTTGCATAACAATTTAGATTTTACCAAATCTCAATAATATTTTAATTTTTTTTATAAACTTTTTAAATGTAATATTATATTTTATATTACGAATATATATGGTATATTAACGTATAAATTTAAATATGCCGTAAATATATATGAAAAGAACAAAAATGATTAATACAAAAAATGAAGCAATTAATAATGGACAGCAATTAAAAAGAACAGCTGGTTTAGCAGACATATTTTTTATGTCTTTTGGAGGCCAGGCTCCGTTCCTTTCCATGTTGACCTATGCAACAGCAGCATTGATTTTGACATTGTTTTTCTCTCCAATTGTACTTATTATTGGTACGCTTGTAGTTTTAATTAATGGATTGGGAGTTTATTATTTATCGAGGAAACATGATGAAGAAGGCGGTTACTTTAATTACGCATATAAGTCTTTATCGCACAGATTTGGATTTGAAACAGGTTGGATATATCTTTTTTATTCATTATTATATGCAGGAGGCTACATTGTCGGATCAATATTTGTCCTTACATATGTATTGGCTCCGTTTGTAGTAATTCCCCCAGTTATAGCATTTTTAATAGTGTTTCTTCCAACTGCAGCATTTCTTCTGCTTGGAATCAGGCCATCGTCTAAATATGCTGTTTTTTCAGCAAGCCTGGAATTAATAGTCCTTGTATTTGTAATAATAGCTGGATTATACGGAGCCCATTTTATGGTATATAATCCTTTTACAAGTATTCCATCACCTTCTATAATATTCTTAGGAATATTATTTGCAATTGGAATACCAACAGGCTACGGTGCTATAACCCCTGTATCTGGAGAGGTTAAAAATGCAAAGAAAAATATAGGAAAAGCTGCCATAATGGTAATTTTAATCGGTGGCCTGCTTGAATCCCTGGTCCTTTATTCTCTCGTAGATTATGGAATTGCATCACATTCATTCACAGCTCTAATCACTACAAATGTGCCTGTAATAACAATAATGAACAGGATAGCCGGGCCACTTGCTCTCCCATTATTATTATTTGCTGCAATCAACGATGGGATTCTGGGTTCTCTTGCATTCTTAACAGCTTTTTCCAGAAATTTATATGCCATGTCAGAAAGAGGAATAATAAGCAAAAGCATAAGCAAATTGCATGTAAAAACCGGTACTCCGGTAATTGCAGGAATAATAACTTTGATTGCAACACTTATAATAATGTTACCACTTATATCCCTTGTCAACGCATTTACGATATTTCTGGCTCTTGGAAGCATTGCAGGACTCGGCAATCTTATGGTGCATCTTACAGCAAACTTTTCCCTGTTAAAAGTAAACCTTATAAAAGCAAGCAGAAAAGTTCGGGAATATGCAGTTGGGCTCACAGGAATAATTGTGTCCGGGTTCATTTTTATATATTCATTATTAACATCCGATACTTATCAGATAGAACTGGTGCTTGGATTTATAATACTTGGATTTATTATAATTGAAATTATGGATACTAAAAACTATTTCAAAGCGACTGCAGAAACTGGAAATTAATTTTTAATTTTTATATCTACATCATTACTTTTGCTTTTATATTTTACTTATTCTATATATTTTAGTGCTGACTGGATAATTAATTAACTTATAAATCACGACAATTTGAATGGTAAAATAGGAAATTTTGATTAGAGTTTATAATAGAATAAAAATATGAAATTTGATTAATGCAATTAAAACTATTCATATGATTTCCTTCATAATAATGAATGAACTGTGCATCTTAATACATAATTTAAGTAATTTTGATATTATTCTATTTAATAAAGCAGAAAGTTGTGGTTAATTGTGAGATATTGAAAATAAATAGTGCATTTGAACAATTTGAATTGGTCATAAATCTACTAAATCTCTATTTAAGTGAATAAAACGAGCAATTTCCAGTATAAAATCGTTGATATATCAAAAAAGTATATATTAGATATACATTATACCTGAAATATGGTAATACATATTATAGTGTTAAAATATCTTTTCATAAGAAATGTTAATATACCACACAGATAAAAGCCATATAAAGTAGAAATCCTTATATATAAGTGTATTATAATACTTTTTAATGAATGGTATATTAAAATTTGTACTGTTGGCTTTGCCATATTTTTTTATGACACTGGGTTTTGGAATATATGACAGAATCCAGCCAGAGGCTTTTGGAATTCCGTTCTTTTATTGGTACCAACTGGCATGGGTGTTTATAGCGGCTATACTGACTTTCACAGTTTATGCGATAGAAACTGGTGAGAAAAAGAAGAAAAAGGTGGTGTCCTGATGGGATTTACTGATCTGGACCTGGCATTATTCTTTGGAATAATTATAGTTGTGCTCTTTGTTGGGTATATAGCTATTTTGTGGCATAAGCCCAAGGATATTCATGCAGAAGGTGAATGGAGCCTCGGAGGAAGAAGGTTCGGAACTGTTGTAATGTGGTTCCTGTTGGGAGGAGACCTTTATACTGCATACACACTAATTGCAGTTCCAGGTGCCGCAGCAACTGCAGGAATAGGTGGCGGAGCATTTGCAATGTTCGCGATAGCATATGGGGTTATGATATTCCCTATTGTATATGGCACAATGCCAAGGCTATGGAATGTTTCTAAAAGAAGGGGATATATAACTGCAGCTGACTTTGTTAAGGATAGGTTCAATTCAAGGTTTCTGGCCATGCTTATTGCATTAACAGGCGTTCTTGCTGAGCTTCCTTATATTGCACTGCAGATTACTGGAATAAAGTACGTGCTTGCATCTCTTGCATTGCCTATAACCGTAAGCCTGTTAATAGCATTTCTTCTTGTTGCAGGTTTTACGTTTATAAGCGGTTTGAGAGGACCTGCGCTGACTTCAATATTAAAGGATGCAATTATCTGGGCAGCTGTAATTGTAATTATAATATACATACCAATTAGGCTTGGTGGATTCGGTCATATATTCGGCGTTGCAGCATCAATAAGCCCGAATTTAATGAAAGTTAATCCGGCCATAGACCTCGGATACACATCACTTGCACTGGGTTCTGCACTTGCATTGTTCCTTTATCCCCATGCAGTAACAGGAAGCCTTGCAGCAAAGGATTCTAAAACAATCAAAAGGAATGCGGCATTGCTTCCACTTTATAATGTATTGTTAATGTTCGTTGCTCTTGTAGGATTAATGTCTGTAGTTTACTTCAATGCTTATCCTGCAAAAAGCCTGAGCAGTGAGGCATTGCCAAAAATAGTTATGGCTCTCTTCCCTTCATGGTTTACAGCTTTCGCTTTTGCTGCTGTAGTCGTAGGTAGTATTGTCCCCGCATCCATAATGGCACTGGCTTCGGCAAATTTGCTAACAAGAAATGTATATTTAGAGTATATAAATCCAAAAGCATCTGGAAGAACACAGACTAATTTATCAAGGGTCCTTGTTGTATTAGTCATAATAGGCGCACTTGCATTCTCTTTGATACCTGCTGCATCCGGAGAGATTGTTATACTCCAAACAATAGGAGGAGCCATTATTATGCAAACCTTGCCAGCTGTTTACATGGCACTGTTTACAAGGAAGTTAAATAAATATGTAGTTGGTGCTGGATGGGCAGTAGGGCTTGGTTCGACCATGATAATGCTTGCACAGCTAGATTTTGTAACTTCTTTATACAAGAATTTTGATTTTATGTATATAGGAATTGCCGCACTTTTAATGAACCTGCTTGTTGTTGGCATTGGAATGTTAATAATGAAAGTGACAAACAAAATAAAAGACGAGGGTATAATAGACAACTCTGAATTTGAAGACAT
>NZ_JBBIRC010000062.1:0-5852 GCF_037442045.1 Ferroplasma sp.
CTTCAGGCATACAGGAAAGCATGGAATCGTTGTCCAGACTTGCAATCTTGCTGGATAAAATTTGCAGTACATATTCAGAGTGATAAAAGCATGGCATCAATAAACAATAAAAAACCAGAATACAGTACACCGGATGAAAGCCCGGGTTTTTTGCTATGGCAGGTTACTAATATATGGCAAAGGAAAATAAGGAGTTCCCTGAAGGGAATTGGGATAACCCATGTGCAGTTTGTTTTGCTTGCATCTGCTATGTGGTTAAATGATTGCAATAAACAATCAACGCAGGCAGCTATTGCAAAATTCTCGCATGCTGATGCAATGATGACGTCACAGGTCCTGCGTGCACTTGAAGAAAAAGGATTGGTCCTCAGAGTAAATAATTCTGAAGACAGCAGAGCCAATAATATAACAATAACAGAAGATGGAAGGAACATAGTAGAAAAGGCAATGAAAGTCGTTGAAGATACAGACAGTGAATTCTTTGCAGCACTGGAGCAAAATATGAGTGAATTTACTGAAATGCTCAGAAATCTGATTTCTTCAAATTGATTCTAAAAACATCAACTTAATTACGATAAATAATGTATTATATAAAATATGTGTAATAGATTGTTTATTATGAAAAAATATTCTACCATATCTGCCAAAATTCCTGAGTAGGAAAGAGAAGAAATTTAATATTGACCCTGCTGAAATCATAAGAAAGGCTATTAAAGATGAAATAAGGAATGCAAAAAATAAGGCAAATAATGTTAAAAATGAGAAGTGATAAAATTATAGCAGGCATCGGAGAGAATAGAGAAATATGAATCTGCTGGGCACTTAAGCAATATTTAACCTTTTCAGGATTGCAAATACAGTGTACTTGTTTCTTCAGCAACTATTCCTCTTGCCATGTATGAATAAACATTCTGTTGAATAACTATAAAATAAAAGGCTTTAGAGTTTGGTAAATCGTTATGTGAATTTCTCGATATTATGGAAAAGGTAGAACCTTCTCATAATTAGACTCTTGGCTTATCCATGGAAATGGGCACAACTTTTTATGATTCATATTTTTATCATCTGCAATTCAAACAGGTTATAACCCTGTTACAGACGATAAAAAATTGTATGATATTACAAAAACAAAGGTATTGGTGAAAAAGAGTTCAGAGTTTGTATAGTATAGATTTATGGTGAATACAGTATGATACTTATATCTCTCAAAAAGTATGCAGAGAATATAAGAAATGAAAAGTTCGTATTTTATAGTGGCATTTCGCATAAACTGAGGTATTACTAAATACACAGTATATGATTCCAGAAACCAGAGGTACTTATTTAGAGTGGTGAAGATATAAATATTTGTTGTGAGTAAAGTATAATACTTATGTCTCAACAAAAATTTGTTAACAGGAATGATGAAATGGAAATCTTTGAACATACATTGTCTGCTAGAGGTACATCATTATTTATTATTTACGGCAGAGGAAGGTGGGAAAGAAGAGGTCAGTAATAGCAAGGTTATTGTCTGAAACAATATATACAATGCTCAAAAACAGTAAAGAATTCATTGATGTTGAATTTGAATCTTTAAAATTGAAAAGCATGGAAAATGCTTTTGACAATAATTACTTTGAAATGCATGAAGGATTGAAGAATAGAAAGCTAAACAACCTTAAAAGGGTTGCAAGGAGTAATGGTTCCACAAAAAAATTAAAATACATGGGAGGTATTAATAAAGGTTGAATAATAGTTTTTCATAGAAGAAGAATATGTACAATATTTGAAGAAGTTAAAAACACGTTATAGAAATAGATTTAAAAGAAGGAGTGTGATGAAAAGTGTCTCTTAAAACATATGAAAAATACTGCAATGTTAAATGGGTAAGATCAACTGTGTCTACAAGAGAAAATTACATAAGACCTGTAAAGTAATATGACCGCCATAGCTGTTGCCAAAATAATGAAATATCCTATTCAGATTAACATCAGTGACTATCTATGAATTAAAACCAAAAAGACCATTTAGAAGAATAGATCAAAAGGATATAGGTAAAGTGTTTGGTTCTACTGACAAATTAATGAATAGAATCACTCTGAAAGACTTCTATAATTACTCGAAAATTCCCAATCAAGATGCAATTGTATTAAGTATCGGGGGCGAGATCGTTGTAGCAATAACTATTCAACAAATTAGTTTTAAAGATCTGCTGCAAGAGTACTGCGGCGATGCCGTTGGCATGCCTAAAAAATGGGAATTGAATGAAGATGATAAATGTGCCTACATTGACTACCTTAATAAGAATTCAAAATCTAAGCATGCCAGTGACAGGATTTCTTACGGATATTTTACATTGACAGAGGCAATAAATTATTGCAGAAAACTATCGGTTAAAGCTGTCTTTCTTTTCTCCGATGGAACAGATCCAGATAATTTATTTAATAAATTCTATAAATATATGGGATTCGTGAAAAAATCGAAACGCTACTTTGATGCCACTTGGGGAGGGGATTTAATCTTGACAATGCTGTCCCTTGTTTAACGGGGGGCACATCATCTTTCTATCATAAGTTTTCTACCTTGTGATTGCATGATTTTCGTCTACGCTTTTAGAAACCCGACTTTTGTGAAAGGCATCGATAATACCAACGCTTCCTGTAGCTATAGTAACAGCACTCTCCATACTTTCAAGCTCATGACATCTTTCAAGATATTTATTAAAGCTATTGGATTCTCTCAGGAATGTGATAACGGTCTTTGAAATGCTCATTTCTCTCTCTCTGGATGCCATTAACAATGTCATGTAGTCTTCTGGAGTGATTGATATGGTCACCCTCATGTTCATTTCCTTCTTGCCTCCATCCATACTGTACTATAATAATGTTCTATTTATACTTAACTGTCACATCTATACGACATTGAATATAACAAAAAAGCGGTCAAGGGGTGAAAGGCCATATTATGTAATGAAGAATATATCCCATGGAGTTCATATATATGCTACAACAGTTATAAATGGTTATGTATAGTATTTTGTGTAAATATAAACCTTCCTGTTATTAACATAATTGTCAGTTAAATAACAGGAAAGAATACCTCTATTGAGTACGGAGGTAATAAAATATGGAATATAGACCTCATGAAAACTTTATTCAACCGCAGGCATATGACGATATGCCTGTGAGAATCTGAGAGAGGCGGTAATCCTCTTGACCTTCGAGGTCGTATTAAACAGACTGCCTCTCCTTCGACTCGATGTTTTACCATTAATAATGGTAGATAGAAGATTGTCGCATTATTCGATTCTGAAACTCACAGTAACCACAAGAGGTGATCATGATAGTAACAGGTTTAGATATACATAAACTTTCTATATGCTGCAGTTATGGAAAATGGTAAGGTTATAGAAAGCAGGAATATGGATAATAATGCTGGAACAATTACAAATTTCCTTGATATTTATAAGGATAATGACATGGTTACAGAATGATCCACGCCCGGAAAATACTTAAAAAAGTTAACAAAGCAGTTATTGAAGAATAACTTTAACGCACATTAATTTTAATTCCCCGTTCTTTGTCTTAAACTTCCTTTTTTAATGGCTATTCTTTATTCATATGTTCTCTGGCATATTTGCATCTATTTCTATGATGTAAAGTCACGATGCATACACATATATTAAGGACTTTGAATATTAAATGGTATTTTTCATTATTGTATTTTCAATAGGCAATAGAATTGAAATTAATATCCTTCGCCAGGGAGCTTCTCAATATTGTTCATGGAAACGATCCTCTGCTTTTTACAAATCCTCACATGCGATTATTGCCGATTCTTTTACTTATTCTTTTACGAGCAAGGTAAATTGCAGATAACATTCCTGTAATCCAGAATATAAAAGCGCCTGTGATGCCAGAAAAATAATTTTTGTTAACTGCAATAAATAGGTAATATAGGAGGATAACGAGCCCACTTATTCCAAGTGTGGCAGTAAATAATGCAAAGAGAAGGTATGCGATATTTCCTTTTTTGAACTCCATACTTTATACCTCAATTCTTTTTGTTATTCCATATTTCATTGGCCCGATTCTGGAGCTTGCCGCTTCTAGCACCTAATAAGACCCCAACAAATATAGTTATAACAGAGACAAGGAAAAGACCCACTCCGTAGAGGAATGCATTAGCAAGCAACGCCTTGTTTGAACGAAAAATGTCCCCTACTCCCATAATTACTAAAGAAATAATGAAAAGTATTGTTCCAGCTGTCATCACCTTATTTATTGAATGAAACTTTACCATTTTTATCACCTTTTACCTTCTTTTATGAGCAATAACCTGACTTTTGGAAGTACCATATATAATAATAATCAAATCATATATATGTATATTACTGTCAGAAATATTTTGCTATCGGAACAGCGTTTTCATTATAGCTTTGCCATTTTGCAGGATTGCCTTAATTCATATCACTCACTCAACAAATTCTCCATCTCATTCGATGGAATAATTCTCCGTTTCGAGTGGTTGCCTGCCATTGCACCTGCAAGCTTATCTATGATGGATTTCCGAAAATCCCAATTATCAATATACAAAAAAGGTATCATGGCTATCTTCTCCTGCTTGTGGCCCACTACGGACAGGATCAAATTGCAACAATGGAGATTAGCAACTAAATTCTTCTCCCTGCTTTCTTCTCTCTTTCAGATAATCCTTGATGTATGTGGTGCCTTCTTCTGCAACCAAGTGGAAATACTGATGCATTGCCTTGCTCAACTTATTTTCCATCAAAATCATTGCAGATACATTATCTAACTGGATTCCATCAGAAATGTCCAAATCCTTGATATCGCTAATTCTCAGACCATCTGTTCCTTCATAATCCTCAGGAAGCCTGGGAATGCCATAACAACTATGTCAACTCTGCCTCTGGAAATGGTTTTCCTGAATGCTCGGGTAAGATCTTCCCTGCTTTGTATCCCTAACCATTGTTGGCGTCTAATTTACACTGGATATGTTAACTGCAAATAGTAGTGGATTAATAGATTAAATGGACCTGTCAGGATTTGATTAAAGTTTTAAGAGAATACCATTTATAAATTTGAAAAAATTGTGATATACACATTCATACAGGTATGTGGGAGAGTTATTTAATTGCAAAAATATAAATATACACAGGCAGTATAATGAATAGACAGAGCATGGTGAGATTAAAATTTGGCGTCTGCAAAAACTGCGGCCATGAAGTGGTTTTTTTCGACGGGCAATGGAAACACCATATTACAAGAGCAAAGCTATACCATGTACTGCACTGGCCCACAGGTCACGTAATAACAATAGATTGTAAATGGGCCTGCCAATGTTCCACCCCTGATCTTGATGAATCAAAGGAACAGAAGTCAAGAATTGTCCTTCTGGACAGTCATCCAGAAAAATAGAGAGTAATTTATGATTTATACACTGTAAACATAATCATCACTATTGGGATGTATATTGGAATAGCGGTCCTGTTAACCGCTATGGTTGACCTGTCTTTCTATTACACTGAGACTTTCATGAAAATCACAACTACAATCTTCCAGGTTAGCGAATCTCTTTTCATTTTGTCTATTGTTCTTCTGATTGTTGACGTGATATACAAAGCAAAGAAAGAAAAAGATAGCAGGAGATGAGTCCAGGGGCTTGGGATTCAAGATTAGAATGGACCGGTCGGGATTTTATTAACGCTTTAAGGGAATACCGTATTTCTATGAATTTACAGGTAAAATTTAATCCTACTGGATATATAAGTAATGAGAAAAATAATGACTGGGATTCTAAACAAAATCAGAGAGGTGGGGGTCGTTAATGTTACTTGTCCAGGTGCTATG
>NZ_JBBIRC010000063.1:0-5712 GCF_037442045.1 Ferroplasma sp.
AGCAGGAAGGACTGAGACTGCCTACGCTGCGAATGAACATGTTGCATAACAATGCACAATGTTTTAAGAACGGCAATATTTTCTCAATTTAGTTGAAGAAATAATAATGTTAATTAATTTAATATGCATAAGCAGCTATGTCAACATTCACCGAAATTGAAAATGAAGCAATTAAAATTGGAATAGGCAATACGCCACTTTATAAAATTGATAACACTGGCATTTATGCTAAACTTGAGTATTATAATAAATTTAAATCGGTTAAAGATCGTGCATCATTTTTTATGATTGATTATGCATTGAAAACCGGTTCATTGAAAAAATGGCAAACTATAATAGAAGCCTCATCAGGAAACACGGGCATTGCCATTGCAGGCATTTCAAAATTCATGGGAATAAAAAGTGAAATAGTTATACCAGAAACTGCACCTGAAGCCACACAAGAAATTTTGGCAGAGTATGGAGCAACTGTTGTTACGACACCTGGAAGCAGCACTGAAAATTCAATAAATTACATTGATAATCTGGTAAAATTAAATCCTGAAAAATATTATAGAATTGGGCAGCACGAAAATGAATTAAATTCTATGGCTCATTACTATGGAACTGGGCCGGAGATATCCAGAGAATTAAATCATATAGACCATATCGTTGTAGGAATCGGCACAGGTGGAACTATAACTGGCCTTTCACGCTATTTCAAAGAAAAGTATGATGTTGAGGTTACAGGTGTCCTCCCGGCTGAAGGATCACATATTGTAGGCCTTCGGAATCCATATGTTTCCAATCACAGAAAAATCCTTGAAATTTATAAAGATTATATAGACAACTTTGTAACTGTAACTGAAGATGAAGCATACGAGGGAGTCAAGGAGCTGAATGAGAAATACCGTTTACTCTGTTGGCCTATCATCGGGTGCTAATTACATAGCATCACTGAAATTCTCTGGAAGACTGGAGACAATACTTACAATATTTCCTGACAATTATGAAAAATATATCCAGTTATACAGGAAAAGGCATTTAATAAAATAGTAGACTTCGAAATTTAAATAACAGAGCAGTTAATGTTTTTGTTTACCAGTGCTATAAATAATATTTTGAATTTATTTTCTAAATGAATAATATTATATTCGCATTAACTATTTACAGGCATGGAGCTTCTTAGGAAGGGCAAGGTTAAGGATGTTTACGATGATGACGGCACATTAGTCTTTAAATTCTCCGACAGAATTTCTGTTTTTGACAAGATAATTCCAAATTTTATACCACACAAAGGAGAATCGCTGTGCAGAACTTCTACTTACTGGTATGATATTGTTTCATCTATTGGCATAGATACAGATTTTATAGAACTTCTTTCCGGGTCTGAAATGAGAGTTAAAAAATATAACCAAATAGAACATGGATATAGATTTCTTTCAAATTATATGGTGCCCCTGGAATTTATAACGCGCTATTACATGGCAGGCTCTCTATATGATCGTGTAAAATCTGGTGAAATCGATTACCACTCACTTGGATTCAAAAACTTTCCTGAATATGGGGCGCCCCTTTGTGATCCATATTTTGAAGTTTCCACAAAATTTGAGAAATTCGATAGATATCTCCAAACCAGGGAAGCACTTGACATATCGGGCCTGGATTTAGGGGAACTGTATAATATTCGTGAAATAATATTCAAAATAGACAGAAGGATAAACAGTTCAGTTGAAAAGAGAGGATTAATACATGCTGACGGCAAAAAAGAATTTGCACTGGGGATTGAAAGGGAGCCAGTAATAATTGACACATTTGGAACACTGGATGAAGACAGATTCTGGGACAAGAATGATTATAATAAAGGGCAGGTTAATGAACTCAGCAAGGAAATGGTAAGGCAGTATTACCGTGAAACCGGTTATCACGATAAACTTTATGAAGCCAGAAATCACAATGCTTCTGAGCCGGATATAACTCCATTGCCTGAAAATATCGTAAAAACTGTTTCGGACCTTTACATCAGCATGTATGAGAAAATTACCGGCAAAAAGTGGTAAATAACTGATTTTATATATTATTTAATGCATTTATTTGTTCTGATAGTAATATTATTTATGCGTTATTGTATACTCCATATTACTGGCGTATTTTGCTATTAATACACAGAAGGTGATTATTCTGGAATTAACAATAAAGGAGATAGAATTTGACAAGTTGATGGAGAAGGCTTACCCGCCTGGAATAAAGAGGCATATTGACATACCTGATACTGGAGTATACCATGAATTTTGCATGTCTGTAAATCAATGCAGTTCCATGATGGCTATAGACTTTATGGGAAATAAAATAACCTATTCTGGCCTTAAAACTGAGGTGGAAAATGCAGCATCATTTTTGCATGAACTGAAACTGCTTAAAGGTAATATGCTTGCAATCATGCTTCCAAATCTGCCACAGTATATTATATTTTTTATGGCATCAATGAAACTTGGAATAACTGTTGTTCAGATGAATCCGCTTTACACGCAGCCGGAAATTGAATATGAATTAAAAGATTCCGGCGCTCGCACCATTATTGCCATGGATGACATGCTTCCAAAGGTTATGCCATTGCAGGGAAAGCTGCTTGATTCTATAATAGAAGTAAGGGTTGAAGATTATCTGCCTGCAGTAAAGGCAAAGCTGTATAAATTAATGAAGAAAACTGGGCATAAAAAAGTTGGGGGGCCTGGGATTATACTGTATACGGGCAAACAACAATATAAACACATTGAAGACGAAACCATTGATCCAAACAGAGATCTTGCACTTTTACAGTATACTGGTGGAACCACCGGCATTCCAAAAGCTGCCGCGCTTACGCATAAAAACTTACTGTCCAATGCAAGCCAGTTAATAGAATGGTTCCCGGAAGAATTCAAAAAGAATATATCTTATCTTGCATCCATACCTTATTTTCATGTCTATGGTATGATGACCGCAATGCTCACTCCTCTTCTTCAGTGTTCTTCCCTTATTATAGTTCCAGATCCAAGAGATATTAAAATGACACTTAATTTAATTAAGAAGAAAAAACCTGTGGCTTTCCCAGGAATTCCAACAATGTACCACAGCATAATCAACCATCCTGATATAAGAAAATACGGCATAAATAATATAAAACTCTGCATATCAGGAGCTATGGCACTCCCAGAGGAATTGCAGAAAAAGTTTGAGGATATAACCGGGGGCACTCTTGTTGAAGGATACGGGCTGAGCGAGTGTTCTCCTGTTACCAATATATCACCTCTATCTGCGGAATGGAAAGATCGGAGAAAAGCCGGTTCGATAGGTCTTCCACTCCCTGGAACTTATGAGAAAATAGTCGATCTTGAAGATGGAACCACGGAATTACCACCTGGAGAGGAAGGGGAACTTCTTATAAAGGGCCCGCAGGTGATGAGTGGCTACTGGAATCGGCCGAAAGAAAATGAATCCGTTCTTACAGATGATTGGCTTCACACAGGTGATATAGCAAAAATGGACAGTGATGGCTATTTTTATATAGTCGATCGTAAAAAAGATATGATAATTGCAGGAGGATATAATATATATCCAAGGGAAGTGGAAGATGTGCTTTATGGACATCCAGGAATTTCTGACTGTGCGGTTATAGGCATACCGAATGAACACAGGGGAGAAACAGTAAAGGCCTTTATAGTTCTTTCTGATAAAAGTTTAACAGAAGACATGATAAAAAAATACTGTAAAGAAAAACTAGCAGTATACAAAGTACCTAAAGTTATAGAGTTCATGGATGCACTTCCTGTTACGCCTGTCGGCAAAATTGATAAAAAGGTATTGAGAGGCAATTTAAAATAAATTTTATTTTAGTAATTTATATATTCTAAGCATTCAGATTTTCTTACCTTAATGAACATTTTTTTGCATTTCCACATATACAGAAATTATATAACGCCATAATAATTTTATACAATCATGTGTTACAATTCCTCATCGATTTCTTTATAATTTTTAACATCTTCAGATGCTGTTTTCAGGTCGAACTCATCAGGATCATAATATGGGTACTCTTCAACTATTTTAGCATGTTCAGGGTCTTCAGGGTCTTTTAGTTTTTTCATAATTTTATCATAATTTACGACTCCTCCACAGTCCTCAGGGGGAATATTTCTCTTTCCTGCTATGCAATCAGGCAATTCAACTGAAGAATCATATGGAAGTATCTTTTGTACTATAATCGTGTGTTCCCAATAATTTATGAAATCATAGATGTAGTCAAGTTTATCACCCACCTTCATGCCAAATTCTGTAAGTTTTACTTTTTTTGGATTAACATCTTTGGAGCCAAATTCATCCGGTATAGAATAATATTCGATTCCATCATAAAATTCATATAAAGAAAGCGAGCCCCAGCCAAAGGCTGCCTGAATTATTAGATGGAGACCATGAAGAGTTGTATCAGAACTTACCAGTATTTTTCTCCATATAGGAGGTTTTATTCCTTTTATAGAAACTCTTAATTGCAATATATTTAAATTACCTATCCTCTTTCTGCGTTTCTTCTTACCATTGTTAGCAAGCCTTTTTATATCTTCTGCGGAAAAGCCCGGTTTTAATAAATCTTCGATGAGACTGTTTTCGTCGAATATATTTAGAAGTGCTGTAAAGATGCCCATCCTAAACTCATTTTCAAACTCTGCTATAATTCTTTTTTTCCGTGAGTATAGCATGCAAAGATTTACTGATATTTTTACCGGATCATTTGTATTGCAGAAAAACTGCAATGGAAGCGGATTTATATCCAATCCATCTACTGAACCTGTCACAACAATTTCTACACCATTTTCTTTCCTGGTAAAATCATTATCTTTTAAGTATCTCAAAACTTCTATTAATTGCAAAAGTTCTCCCGGGCTTAATTCCTTCTCAATTTTTTTATTATTTTGATTTTCCTCATTGACAACATAATTTTGTTTTGGAAATTTTATATTGAACTGATTTTTGATTTTTTCTATTAACAAAGCATTTTTTCCTTCTACTGTTTCTCTTTTCATCAAATAATCATTGACTATTCTTTGAAGTTTGCATGCCATAAAAAGTTCCTTATCCATACTGCAAAGTTTTCCTGAATCTATATTTTCCCTGTAAGCATCAATAAAAGACTTTAATTCCTGAGATATGTCAGCAGAAAAGCTTTCATACGGCACTTTGCCGGTGAATGGGTTAGGAACAAATAAATTAAGATAAGCCAATCCAAGCCCTATTGCTTTTTCTACGTTATATTTTGCAGCAAAATCCTCATCCGGCAAGAGAATTTCAAAATCCAGCTGTTTATACGCTTCTTTTTTCATATTTTTAGGCGATTATAACAGGTTATATAGTAATTTGTGTATTTCAGACTCTCCGCATGTATCACATGTTATAAGTAATTAATTCTTGTTTCATTGTTGCATAAACAAATAATAATAGGAGTTGGACAAATTTATATTTACGGAATTATTTTTGAATAATGAATATCGCCAAAACCCACATATATCTGCAATACAGGTAAAAAAATTTTTCTCATTGCCCATTAGGAAATCTCTTCTACGTCCATCTATGCACATTCCAATTATAGTGGGAAGTGATATAGCACCGGCGATAATAATTTGTAGCAAATAAACATCTTTTAATTAAACATTAGTAACTTAATCAATAAAATTATAAATGTATAATATTATCATATCG
>NZ_JBBIRC010000064.1:0-5589 GCF_037442045.1 Ferroplasma sp.
TCAACATCATATGTGTATGGATCCTGGAAGTGCATGAATCCTATAAACAGAGACTTATAATGGAAAGCCTTCAGTCCATGGTAATCTCCTTCGGTGAAGGCATTGTATACCATATCTTTTAGTTTGAATCCTTCAGGAGCCTTGCTGTAATCAACAAATTTCTTTAGATGGATCAATAGTTTTGCTACTGATTCAACTCTACTTGGCGTTTTAAATTTGGCATATTTCATGTCATCTCCAAGCTCGCCCAGATATTCGAACATTCCCTTGACATCGACAAATCTTGTCACCGGTATTATTTTATCATTGTCAACGAATATATAAGTTCCCATTCCACATGCAAAGTGTATGGATAACTTATATGTGGGATGCCCTTTCAGTGCTGCAACAAAGTTTGATACATCTGTTGTTGCTGGAACTGTGAAGAAATCTTCCCTTCCTATTGCTCCATCAAGTTGCTGCTCAATTTTCTTTATTGCTCCAGGTATTGTTATCCTCTGCCTTGCTCTGGCACGATCCGACATTCTTCCAACAAGACTTACTGGCTGGAAGTTTACTCCTCTTACAACATCCATGTTGGATTTTGCAAATTTGATCATATCTCCAAGATACATGTCATTTATTCCGCCGATAACTGTAGGAACAAGAACTACTCCCATTGGGGCTTTCTTGTAGTTATCAAGTGCCATCGGTATTTCCCAGAAGTTCTTTGGATTTGATCTTGGAGTTGGCCCATCAAAGCTTGTATAAACTACATTTGATCCTGCTTCCCTTGCCTTTCTCACGAAATCGGGATCATATGCTGCTCTGACACTGTTTGTGTTCATCTGGACATGTTCATATCCTTCTTCTCTGGCTATTTTTATTACGTCAAGTATTTCATCCCTTAATGTTGGCTCTCCTCCTGTTATCTGAACTGCATTTGCACCAACAGGTTTCTCATTTCTCATTCTTCTGAGCATAAGCCTGATCTGATCCAATGATGGTTCATATATTGGCTCATTTTCTTTTGCATAGAAGAAGCAATACCAGCAGGAAAGGTCACAGCGGTTTGTTATAACCACATTTCCCAATCCAGTATGAGATTTATGCTTTACACAAAGACCACAGTGTGTTGGACATATAATTTTGTCTGCATATATTGCCACATTGGGATTTGTTATTAGTGTCCCTTCCTTATCCTGGAATTTCTTGGCCTCCTCGTACATATCGTAATCTTCCCAGTATTTTTCCTTTGTTATTCCATGCTCAGCACATTCCTTTATAAGGTCCACTTCTCCGCCTTCCTCATATACTATAGCAGGAATTCTCATCTGATCGAACTTCTCTTCATCTGCACAAAGTGGGCATAAGCTTTCTGTTACTCTTAAAACGAGCATATCATCTGTAATTAAATGGCCCATTGTTTTCAAAAACTCATCCACGGTTTTGAAAGGCGCGTTTCTGCTTATCTCAAAGTCATTCGCCAGTCTGACCTCGGATTTATTTCTTTCTTCTGTTAACACCATATTAATTCACCTTACTAACTAATCATGTTAAGCATATAGAATAATATATATGTTTTGTCTTTTTTTCTGCTAATTGTGCAAAGGACTAATTAGCCATGTTAATTACAAAATGCAGGTTTATATATAAAGAAATTAGATATTTATCGTTTAATTTCTTATTATCGGCTAATTATAAGTAGAAATTGCATTACAAAATTCATATAATTCAATTAATAATTTTAAATATATTGTGAAACTTGCCCGACAATTATGCATAAAAGTAAAAATTTAAGCTGATTGAATCAGTATTTTTTATTTTTAATTCTTAATTCTTTTAATAATTGATTATACATATAGTCTATATTATGTGAATTCTGGATTTTAATTCCGTGAGACAGCAGATAACTTTTAAGCTGGTCTCTGGTTATTATGCCATCTTTATCTCTCAGTGTTTCATTTATAACTGATGGAATTAATTTCAATAATTTCTCTCTTTCTTCCGATTGCTTATTATTATCCAGTTTCCTGCGTACTTCACGATTAACTTTATCTATCTTTAACTTTAAATCCTGATCAACAGGAAAATCAAGATTTACCCCTTTATTCATCCAGAAGTTTCTCATATCTATGTCCATATCACCATTTATATTTTCTGAGATATTGTTTTTAAAGTATTGCAGCATGTCCTGGACAAGGGTATCAATTGATTTTTCATTTACCTCTCTGGTTAAGGGCAGTATTTTCTTTTCATCATTATCTTCAAGCAGGTCATCAAGGCTGAAGGTATTCAATTCAGTAAACCATTCTGCTTCTTCATGATACTTATAGCCAACGTCATTATTTATGTACATTATATCAATTTCCGAAATTTTATTGGTGTATTTTTTACAATTTATAGTAGAACAATCCATATCTTCGTCTTCAAATCTTTTGATTGAAAGCACAATAGATTTTATGCCGTTATTTCTAGCATTTTTAAGGAATTTTGTTGCACTACCCATACGCTTGTCCCATTCAAAGCTTATGACTATATCCACATCTGTGGAATAATATATAGAAAAGCCATTTTTCTTTGAATAATTTGTAATGTTACCCCACAGTAATTCCATTTTGTCTTTCATATTGGATCACGATATTAATGATTAAGCATAAACTAATATAAAAATTTTTTTAATGGAAATTTGACTTAATATTTTTTTATAATAGTTTAAAATGATATTTAGTATAATAGATATTTAAATCACCTGAACTAATACGATTAAAAATATCTGAAGCGGAAGGACTGGAATTTTTTATTAACAGCCAAGAAAAATTTCTACTTACATCATACGGGAAATAATTTTTAAATTTCCAGTGCTTTGCCTCGCTTTCCCACATTATTCCATAATCAACCTGCCCATTAAGAATTTTCTGAGGAATCTCCCTGTGCGGCACATTGCATATTATAGAATTTACTTTTAAATCTCCATAGTATCCACATTTTTTTTCATAATATTCCTTGAAAGCCATTCCTGAGGAACTGGTTGCCGGGTTGGGAATAGCCATTGGGCGATCTTTTAGGTCACATAAATCTATCTGTTTCTTATTTCCTCTGTAAGCAATGCAGAGGCTATCCTTAAATGCCGATACTCGATCTTTTATTTCCATTTTAGTAATAAGGTTATTCTCCAGGCAAACAATTTCAGGCTTACTATCAATTATTAAGTTTCCAACGGTGATTGGAGCCCCATTTGCTCTTCTCCTGACAAAAACCTCAGGCAAAGTCTCGAAGTAAGTATTAAATCCTTCAGATGCAAGATGAGACATAAAAGAAGGGACTAGAAACCACTGGCTTCCAGGTACGGAGAATTTAATCCCGTTCAGGTTGCCAAAAAAGTCTGAAACAATGTCAAAGTTAGGAACTGCAAATTTCATAAATGGTAATTTTATATTTATATATAATACATATTATCCCGTATATTTTTCCCTGGACATTATTTATTAAATTGTTATAGCTCTCACTTGATGATAGCTTAGTTGGATTCCTTCAGGCATAAACATACATTATTGCAATATTTACAAATATTTTGAAGCATGAAAGTAACTGAACTTGCCATATGGATGAAGTGCGGAGTTATATCTGCCTCATTCGAATATTAATTATTACACGAATACTGCTTCTGGAATGGAAATAATTGTGCATTAAAAATCCCCAGCTATGAATTGTTCGAAAAAAAGCCTTCTTAGCAGGTTTGGAATTCCTTAGTTAGACAGAGCAGAGAAGTGGAATAAAACATATTCAGATTGCATGCAAAGAGAGCACTTAAACCTTTAACGAGGCACTACTTGGAATGGAAATGGCCTTAAAACACTGAAATAAGCACTCACAAAACTGTCAAGACCGTGGATTAAGGCAAAAGCAAGAATTTCCAATCCTTTATTATAGAAAGTATGCCAGAACACATAAATTTTCTTCTGATTGAATTCTTTCCATGCATTTATATGATAAATGGGCTGAATTGGGATTAAAGAATTAAAGCCATATGCAGGATAATTTAAAGCGCCATTGGGACATAAATGTTTTCATTTAAACTTTAAAGCCCTTTATTTTATATTATCAAGATAATCTTTAACTGTCCTTACAGTGCCCTCTTCTTTCAGGGAAGTATCAAGGTCAAACTGCGCTGGTATGGCAAGGTCTCTTGATCCGGTAGGAATCAGAAAATATGCTCTGTTGCCATTACCAATTAATATTAATTTCTCCTTGATTTGTTTTCCAGTATCCTTGTCTTTATATGCATATATTACGAATTTACCTGCATCTTTAAAAATTCTTTCTTCTATCTTTCCTGCTTTTGTTTTTGTTTCGTATATTTCCATACAATATAATTGGTACAACATATTTATAATTATTTCCATATAATAAGAAATTCAGATATGGTCATTGTAAATTAATATTACAAAAATATTTTGTCGCATTTCGATTTAAAAATACACGATATGCCTTTAATATGTTTAAACTATGAATGTTTATGCTTTAATATTAAAATTTAACAAAATTTCTATTATTTCGTTATTTTTTGCATTATTCAATAAGAATAATAACGTATTTATACATTAAACGTATAAAGTAATTGTTGGGTGAAAGTATGGTACAGAAACAATTTGAAACCGTTAAATTGGCTGAAAATGAAAAAGAAAAGAATATTGTGGTTAGAACATACATGGGAAGGCCTTCGAAATTGCACGAAAGCCAGATGAATACCTTAAGGAATTGTGTAGAAAACAAAAAGGTCTGTACAGTGCATGAAATTCAGGAATATATTGTTGATGAATTCAATGTTAAATATTCATCCAAGGAAGTAAGGGAGATTCTCAGAAAATTCCATCTCAATTACTATCCACTTCTTAGAAAATACACATATCCAAGTTATTACGATGAAAAGATCATAAAAAAATTTGATTTTTAATTTTTTTCTTATTAACGGCTCTTGGAAATTATTATAAAGCAATTTTAAATTATGGAAAATGAATATTAAAGATTACATTAAATCAAATTTTATTGTGGTCGGGCACAGAGGCTTGCCGTCCAGTTATGTTGAGAATACAATTCAATCGTTCGAAAATGCATTTAAATTTACCAATATTGTAGAACTGGATGTACATCTAAGTGCTGATAATGAGGTTTATGTTATCCACGATTTTAATCTTGACAGGCTTGCATCTTTAAATAAGGATATAGAAAATATGAAGTCTGAGGATATTGAAAAAATTTTACTTCATGGGCAGAAAATACCAAAATTGTTCGATTTATTGAGTTTATACAAGGACAAATATTTTTTAGTTGAGTTAAAGACTGTACATGATGATGGCTATATAGTTAAAAATGAAATTGAATTGTACACATTAAAAGTAATAGAATCGTTAAGCATGGAAGACCATATATGCATTATATCTTTTGACCCATATGCCATAAGGAAAACAAGGGAACTTAATAAAAGTATTATGCTTGGATTTGATTATGATACTCATTCAGAAAAGTATATGGGAAAGATTGACTGCAATGATTTAAAGTCACTTGATGTTTCACTTTATCTTCCGGAATTTAAGAAAGAGTACATGG
>NZ_JBBIRC010000065.1:0-5344 GCF_037442045.1 Ferroplasma sp.
AGACTAAAGATGTAAGTATATACAGTAACCCAATTTGCTTATGATTGGTCGAAAAAATCCAGCCTCTCACTGAATTATATATTTTATTATTTTTCTCATATATTTCATTGTTACTTTCAGCTTCCATAGGGCTTTCATTTCTTTGTAAAATATAAGAGTAATTATAGAATATTTTCGTGCTTAATTGAAGCTATTATGGTTTATATTGCAATAATTTATCATTTTCATTCATTTCTTGACCAATTTGTGTATAAAAACTATCAAATTATTCATAATTAAAATGCTTCAAAATGTAAGCAATTTGTATTATTTAATAGATTCTTTGTGCTTTTTAAATTTGTAGTTTTTTTTAAATGATTTATAAATATAAAGCCGGTAAACAATCTATAAAAATCTCTATATATTATATTAAACTTATTTACCAAAATGGAGCAGGAAGGTAAGTATAACAAAAAATTACTGGCATTTTTCATCGTTTTTTTTATTATTATAGTATTTCTTGCTGTTTACGGAGCTGAACATTATGATGGACATGATGAATCGATTGAACTCGAACAGTATTGTAAAATATCGGATAGCGATTTAATTAAAAATAGCGCAAATACATATATTTACTATGTTGCATGGAATGGGAGCCCTACTGGAAATGCCGGTTCCTGGGCAATTTATCAATTTCTGAGTGAAAATGGATGCAATATGACTAGAAAATTCAATACTTCACAATCAATGGGGAACTTTGAATATAATAATACTCCTGGCATTATTTTCAATCATTCAAATTATACTGTAAAATATAACGGTAAAACTACAGTAGTAGTTCCAGTATACTTATATGGTGAAAATCTTACAAACAAAACAACTATTTCGGCAGGCCTTAAGACTCTAAAGAGCGACGCCCCAGCATCCGTTTATCAGGAAATAAAGATTTATACAACAGAAGCAATAGTTGATGGATTGAGCATATCAAGCGACAATATCAGTGCATTTCACCACATAAATTCAGTAACACTGATTACAGGCCCATCCGGAGTGTATATATTGAATGGTTATTTAGTTAATCCGAGTAATTTTATTTATAATAATAACCCATTGCCTCCTGAAACAGTATTAAGTGACATAAAGAGCAAACAGTCCGATTTTGGGGTTGGTACTGCTGTAGAAGGTCTTGAATCGACAATTAAGGATGTTAATTAATAAATAGAATGAAATTCCAGAGGAATATATGGATTCATTATGTGTGCAATTAGTTCTGTATATATTTCTGGTCTCCTATCTATCCTAAAAAATTAAAAGTTCCTGCTTTTAAACTTAAATTTCTACTCCACCAGATGTGATCCTGCTTTACACAATGCTTTATAAAGCATAGAGTCGGGGATGGGATCCTTATATTTCCTCGCCGAAATATAAGAGTTCTACTCAAACTACTAAGAAATTATAAATTATTGATTAAACTTGTCAATTACTATAACTCTGGCTTTAACAGGATAAGTGGATATATTGTTGAAGTCTATTTTTCATATCAGAAATATTTAAAGATAGAGGATCCATTTTTGAAAATACCAATACTGTCCAGGAATATTTAATTAAAATGAACTGTAACAATAACATATAATAAATAATATACCAGCTTTGCAGTACATAATGTCTAATTGAAAATGCTCTGCGAAGATTAAATTTTTTACTTATAATTAATTTATTGGAAATTAAGACTTTTCCCTGCTTCTTAATTTTATTATTATCATCGCTGTAATGAATGCCAGGGCAATTGCCAACATAAACAGATCGACAGCGTAACCATCCGCGTAAAATCCAGAAACTATTGAACTGCTTGAATCCGGGCTGATAGCTAGTATCAAACCAAAAATTGCCATATTTGGTATTGAAAATAATTTTCTTGCCTGATTTTTAAATTTTATTGTCATATATATCCTTAATTTTCTATTATACTTAAAAGTAATTATAAAATATATTTATTATTTATATATCTAATTATAATTTAATCGGAGTGGTTCTTAGTGCTTTCCGGTACCATGGTTATCTTTGTTGCAGCCAATGCAGTAAATCCCAGCCCTATAATAAACGCAGCTGTTCCTATTACTCCGGTATAAGCACTAAAAGGTATTAAAGAGTATATTGAAAGTATGAAAGTCCCAAATCCGCCTAGTAACAGTGCCAAACCGATAATTAGCAATTTAATTCCATTAATTTTCACATATATCACCAAATAACTTATATATTTCTAGTATATAAAGATATACAATTATTTCCATGATGCAATAATTTAATTTTAATTCCTTATGGAGGGCCATTAAGTATCATTCAGGCAATTATAATTATAAAAAATAATCAAATTAACCTGAAATTATGCCGGAACAACAATAAATTCAAAAAGATTTATATAAAAGCCCATGATATTATTTATGTATCGTAACTTTACATTTATTTTATTTTTGCATGTCCAGGAATAGCTTTTTCCAATGTTTTTGAAAAACAGAGATATAGGTACACTAATCCATTATTATTTTCAGATTTATAGCATTGCAGATTGTCTCTTCTTTTGGCTAATACTCACTCTATTGCTGATTTTATCTTTTTCCTGTTTATGGATAATTGATGTTTATGCCCTTCATATATTCAGGCTGATATCAGTGAAATGCTTCCATCGATTCCATGCATTTCATTGTATATTAATGAAAAAAACATATGCACTTTTATTTTCTGAGGTATATGGTATGCAGGGAATGCAATGCCGATTGTATTTATAGTCCTGAAGCAGTGTTCTATTCCTTTTCCTGTAAAGATCTATTATTTTTTCTGAATCCATATCATTTATGTTTGTGAATACAGCATTCTTATCAATAATGGATAATCTCTGTTCCAGCCTTTCCTGGTTTATTTCAAATCCTAAAATTATTGTTTCATTTAAATTTTCAGATTCTAAATATATTCTTGTTTCCTCCAATACATCATAATTGCCTGAATGCATGGTCTTCTTTGCTTTAATGATTGCGTTCCCTAATTTCTTCATGAATTTGTTCTTTCTCCTGATCTCCAGGGCTCTGGAATGGTATAGAATTATTTTATGGCCTTTCCAATAAACATTTTTTATAATATCAACATATGAATTTTCTTTTACTGGAATCATCATAATACTATAGTAATCAGAACTTTTAATTGAGCCAATGTATTTTCTATCCCTTATTAGATCAATATTATTCTTTGAATTGTATCCCCTGTCAAAAATAAGTGTTAAATCCTTAGGAATATTTTCAATAATATTTGCAAATATCTTTGAATCATACAAATTCCCGGGTATGATTCAAAGTAAAGTGGTATGTAATCATAATTGGCAGCCATGTAATATGAAATAATATGAAATCTGGTTAAGGTAATAACGATGCTTCTTGTTATAGCCTTTATTGGCCATATAATTTCCACCATAAATGTGCAATATTTGAAGCATCGAAGAATATATTTTTAAAATCATAGCTCATTGATATTATCTTATACTTTATTTTATCCTTAATATTTTTCATTTTTTCATCAGTAAACCGATCCATGGGATTCCAGGAGTCCTGTGAACTTATATTTAGAAATATTATAGATGAATAATCCCTGTTCATCCACATGCCTATTTTATTCTTTGAATATGATTCAGATAATCTGCTCATGATGAATAGAAGCATATAATCTCCAGGCGACATTCTATTGCCATTATATTTCATTATTTTATTTACAGTATTCTTGAAATATATTTTTTAATCTATAAGAAAGAAAATAATGTTAATCCTGCACTGTAGCTCTTAACCATTATATCTTTTAATCCATTTCCCCTGTCATCAATAATCCTTGAAAGATTGATTTCCAAACACTGATTTCCTTTACTATTGTTGGCACACCATTGATTCTTTTCTTCCACATTCCATTAACAATATAATCAATAGTGCCGAAAATACAGAAGTTCATATTCAATAATATTGAATGTTAATTGTGTACCCACTATAACAGTCTTCGAAAATGCCAAAATCACTACGTTTCAAAAAGAGAAAAAACGAATCAATGGAAAGACACGTTATTATAGAATTTATTTCCTGTTTATTTATTCAAAGTTATGGATTTATTAATAATCAGTAATTTTAGATATAATGAAAATTGCATCAAAATTTAGACTGGATAACAAGCTGAATACATACAGTTAATATTATAGTTGAACATATTCAATAATAAGTATTTTATATATACTTGTAATAAATTGCTATGGCAATAGATATATTTAGTGCATTGCTTACGTTACATGCAGCAGTTTATAATCCGAATACTGAAACTTTCTTCCTTGAAGTTATAATGGGAATGTGTGCTGCTATAGCAATAGGAGCAACGATTTTTGTAAAAGAATTCGTTTTAAGAAAATGAACAATGAAATAATTTAATAATTTTTAAATAATTATTTATTTACAGACAGGTTGCTATTATTTGTTTTTAATAAAATTGGAGATTCTATGACAGAATATCTATACATTGTGTCAATTGTGCTAAGCCACATGAAAGGAAGTGAAACTGCCCATAAGATTGCAGAGAAATATAGCTGTTGTTTTATTCCGTAAAATGGGAAAAGGTCCGTGAGTGAAATTATAGATATATAGAAAAATACAAGGCCAGTCATACTGAACATCATAGAATTTAACTCTACATATGCTGCCTTATAATTAATCAGGCTAAAATATACTAGATAAGTAATAAGACCGGCAATTATTGCCATTGCATTCATCAGGAAATAATAATAGTAATTAATATAAGCAAAGTATGCAACTGGTGGTATAAACCAGATAAACATTAATGCAGAGGCGACCACAGAAAGTATAGCTTTGACTTTCATTGTTTTTATAAATGGCTTAAAGCCCAGCTTTGTTATTGAAAACATCAAGAATATGCCAGATACGAACATTAAAATATTAACTCCATAAAAGAAAAGCATAGATGTTAATTCAAGATGGTAAAATATTCCTATAACTTCCATAACCGGGATAAGCATAACGAAGAATATTGCCAGTAATGGAAAATAATTGCTGTTTCTTAAGTTTTTAATACTGGATACCAGTTTAATTCTTGACCTGCGATTGAAGAATACTGTAAGCATAAAATTGCTGAATAGCAGCAAAAGTATACTCTCTGACAACAATGCTGTGCTAATTGCTGTAGCTGCCACGGCAGCCACTGTAGGCAATATTGCTGTTAAGCCTTCGCACTGGCAGCTCAATGCAGAGATTCCTCCACTTATTGCTGGTGTTGCCATCGTGCTTATCTGTTTTCTCGCCTTTGATTTTTTTCCTGGTGTTCCGGGATT
>NZ_JBBIRC010000066.1:0-5083 GCF_037442045.1 Ferroplasma sp.
AAAATTATAATTTAAAATTTATCGACAATTTGCATATTTACCAGGACATGAAAAATATCAGCAATGATGCTGAAAAGGTAATTTTTTTATCAAAGCATTCATCGGTTGCCAATGTTAAATCACTTACAGTTCATCCTGTTGGAAATTTCAGAAAGGCCGAACTTGGAGGGCTTGACAATGTAATAGTTCCTTCTGACCCGGAAGGCATGGGAGCGTCACTAAGGTATATCAAAAATAATTATTCCGGGAACTATTTCGAAATTACATTTGAAGCAACACATCATGGCCCCTATCTTGAAAAGCCATCATATTTTATTGAGATAGGAACTACTGAGAATGAATGGAAGCAGCCAGGCATTGCTGATTTAATGGCAAGAGCTATTATTGAAGGAGAAAAAAAGGATTATGAGAATTTTGTCGGTGTTGGAGGCGGCCATTATGCACCAAAAATTAGCAGTTATTTCTTTGAAAATGAGATAAATATAGGGCATATAATACCCAAATATGTGCATGAAATAATTTCACAGGAAGAAATTGAAAATGCGGTAAATAAAACACCGAAATGCAAAGGTTTCCTAATGGATGCACATGGAACTAAAGGCAGGGTTAAGGACATGATTAAAACTGTATCAGATAATTATAATCTTGAAATTTTAAAAATTTAATATTTAAATACAAAATGTTTATATATTAATTAATATTAATAAGATGTCAGTGAAAAAAATGGAGATAGAATCAGAAGACAAACCGCCAGGTAGTCCTTTAATAAGGGATTTTGACATTGGAAATTATCTGGGAAGAAGCAATTTTTTTATAAAATACGAAGGCTCAAACCCTACTGGAACACAGAAAGACAGAATTTCCAAAAAGCATGTTGAGAATGCCATTGATCATGGGTACAGTGAAATATCTGTTGCAACATGCGGAAATTATGGTGCATCAATAGCATATTATGCAGGCAAATATGGCATAAAGGCTATAGTTGGAATACCGCAGGAATATTCAAATTCCCGGCATGCTGAAATTGCTTCATATGGTGCAGACATAATAGAAAAACCTGTAAAATACGAAGAAATGGTAGAGTATATGAGGGAAGAGTCGGAGAAGAATAACTGGTATGATGCAAGCCCCGGGTCAAAGAATAAAAGCATAGATGTTTCTGGATACAGTGAAATATCATATGAAATTTACAATCAGCTGGGCTTTGCGCCAGATTATATATCCATTCCGGTAGGGAACGGAACAACTTTCTATGGCGTTTATTATGGCTTCCTGAGATTATACAGAGACGGAAAAATAGCTAAAATCCCAAAATTTATTGCAGCCAGCACTTCTGGTGGCAACCCTGTTATATATTCGTTCCTGAATGGATTCAGGAATATTGTTGAGCTTGATCCTGATACCATATCAGAAAGCTATACAAATGAGCCGTTAGTATCGTATATATCATATGATGGGCAAAAAGCCCTGGACGCTCTTTATAAAACACATGGAAAGGCCATATACGTATCTGATGAGGATATGATAACATTATCAGAGGGATTTAGAAAAATAGATCATTTATCTGTTTTGCCCGCATCTGCTTCTGCAGCATTTGCTGCCCTGAAGTTTGCAGGAAACAAAAATTGTGTAATATTATTGACTGGAAGTGATAAATAATGGAGAAGGCAGCAGTACTTTCTGAGGGGTGTTTTGCAACAACATATGGCAAAACAGCAAACGGCCTTGTCAGATACAGCAAGAAATATGAAATTGTAGCAGTTATAGATTCAAGATATTATGGCATGGATGCTGGCTATGTACTTATGGGGAGGCAGAACGGAATAAAAATAATCAACAATATTAACGAAGCAAAAGCCATGGGTGCAGAAACTCTGATAATAGGAGTTGCAACCGATGGTGGATATCTTCCAGTGGAATATAGAAAATATGTTTCTGAAGCCATTGAAAATAATATGAACATCGTAAATGGGCTTCACCAGTACATAAGCAATGATTCTGAATTCTCAAAGCTTGCAGAGGCACATCGTGTTAATATTGTGGATGTTAGAAAGATTTTCAACAATTATGAGTATTCATTTACAGGTAAGATAGAGGAAGTAAAATCCAAAAAAATAGCTGTGCTTGGAACTGACAGCGCCATAGGAAAAAGAACAACTGCCGTTTACCTCAATGATGCAATGAACCGGCAAAACAGAAAATCGGAACTCATAGGAACAGGGCAGACATCCTGGATGCAGGGATTTCCTTATACAGTTGTTATGGATTCTATAATAAATGATTTTGTTGCAGGGTCCCTGGAATACATAACATATAAAGCATGGCAGGAAAAACATCCCGACTATATGTTTCTGGAGGGTCAGGGTTCAATTCTTCATCCAGCATACCCAGGAGGCTTTGAGATAATAGGTGCCATGCGTCCTGATGCTATAATACTTCAGCATGCACCTAAAAGGAAATTCTACGACGGTTTTCCAGAATATCCGATTGAGTCACTGGAGAAATACATAAAGGTTCTTGAACTGGTTTCAAACAAAAAGGTAATAGCAATATCATTGAACATAGAAAATATGGAAATGCGTGAAATAGAAAAGGAAAAAACGGAGCTTGAAAGGAAATACAATATACCCGTATTTGACCCGCTTCATGAATTTGAAAATATTACCAGTGTCATATCAGATTTATAATTATTTAATGCATTATCGTACGGGGCAAAAAAATGTATATAGATAACATAATATCTTTCGATAATATTGAAATCAACATTGCAAGCATTGAAAAAAGGAGAATAATCGGCAATATTAAATTCGATGATTTTTCTTATAAATTAATTTTTACATATGGTGAAGACATAGATATAAACAGGAATATAGCAGGGCTTATACTTACAATGCCTGCAATAAACTTTACATATTTTGCGAGAAAATTGACATTGAATTTTCCAGTATCAAAAAACGATATTGATATCATAAAGCAATTTATGGTAATCAATGCCCATGAAGTATTTATAAATAAAATAATCAATAGAAGATATGATTATATAAAGTCCGAATTTATTCCAGCAGAAAGTGATATTAACAGAGAAAATGCAGATGGGATAACAGAACTTGTTTGCCCTGAAATATTTAACGAAGAAATGCCATGGAAAACATCAATTGATAAAGTTGCAATAATGTCATCAGGAGGAAAAGAAAGCCTTTTGGCCTTTGGCATTTTCAACGAAATTAATAAGCCAGAAAATAATTATTCTTTTTACTTTGAAGAATCAGGTTCACACTGGTTAACAGCAAAAACAGCATATGATTATTACAAAAAGAATTTTAAAAATACTATGAAGGTCTGGTCAAACACAGACCGTTTTTATCATGAAATGTTAAAGCACATAAAAATAGTAAATCAGAATAAAATAGACATATTATCAGATGATTACCCAATACAGGTTTTTATCTTCCCTGTCTACATATTTTTATTATTGCCCATGATTAAAAAATATTCTATAGGAAATATAATTATGGGTGATGAATTTGATGATCCAAGGGAAATGAAGGATTATAAGGGTTTAAAATATTATTACGGGATTTTTGATCAGACCTACGATTTCAATAAAATGCTTTCTCTCTATTTCGAAAAAAAGGGGATAAATTCCATGGTGTATTCTATAGTGTATCCAGTCACGGGCTATCTGGAAGAAAAAATTTTGATGAAAAGATACAGAGATTTATTTCTTCAACAGAGGTCGTGCCATTCATGCCATGAAAAAAATGGAGTTATAGAACCCTGCGGGAAATGTTCTAAATGCCTTGGCATTTTGCTTTTTATTGAAGCTGCAGGTGGAAAACCCCAGGATATATTATATTCCGACAATGATGTCCGCTTGCTTAAAAGGAGAATTAAAAATGCAAGGTTAAGACTAGATCCGGATGAAAGAATATATTCTGAATCTCTAGCAGGGTTTTACCTGGAAGCTCCAGAAAGCGTAGAACATGCAGGTGGTTTGCATATTATGCCATATGAAAATTCTATATTTTCTGTAATTCCTCCTAATTTCAGGGAAAATATCAAAAATATATTCCTGGAATATGGAAATGGAATTTATGATCTGGAAAACGATAATTGGAGTAAAATTCAGAAATAGTTATCCTGGGCTTCTATGCAATCTTCATTGCTATTACATTTCATGTAATCGTTCAATGGCTCAATATTTGTATTTATAAAATTCTGTGCCCATGAATACTTTGAAATAACCTGTTCAGCAAGTTCTATATAGCCCATTATATACAATGCTGCTGCAAGAGCTTCCAACGATGATAATTTTCCTGGCTTCCCGTAATTTACAGGATTTACTGGAAGCAGAAGAGGCAATTTTTTTCCATTTTTCCCCTTAAAATTCTCTATGGTATTGATCCGGTTCCATGAACCGTCCACCACAACAATTCCACGTTCATGGAAAAGTATTCTGCATGAATTGAGAAGAAAATTATCGGAATATGGTGTGAGATAGAGCTTATTGTATATTTTATTTACAGATATTTTAATTGCCATACCGTATCTTTCAAGTTTTTTCATTGTTGATTTTTTTGGGTCATCCTGGTTCATGTACACATAAAAAATTTTCTCCATTTATCTTAAAAGCTATGTGAAAATATAAGATTTGTTATTGCAAAATATTTTGATTCTGTATATTATGTTTGAGATTTTGAGGGCAATAATGGCACAGGCATTCACGGAACGGTACTTTTGCACTAACCAACTATTTCCAGTTAATTTTATTCCTGTACCAGAAGAGTATACTGTTACATTCAAATTTGCTTGAGCAAATAGGGCAGGTTTTAATTATGTATATTTATTATCGCATTCTATTACATTTTCTTCTCTGCTTTTCAGCAAGGTATTGAATTATTTGGAATGAATAAAATTAATCTGAATATGTATATTTGTTTTTTATAATTATTATTATACATATTGTATTAAGTTTTGATAGTTAAGATTAAATATTAATTGAAGTAATTTAAGAAAATCTTATTAAGTATTAGTTACACAATAATAACATTATTATATAGAATTGTGATTTTGCTTTATGGTA
>NZ_JBBIRC010000067.1:0-4956 GCF_037442045.1 Ferroplasma sp.
ATATTAAAAGTGATAAACAAATTCCCCAGAACTGTTATTATTTGCTTTTTCTATTTCAATTTCTTTTAATTCCTTTCTTTTGATTTTTCCACTGATTGTTTTTGGAAGTTCATTTGTAAATTCTATTATTCTTGGGTATTTGTAATATGGCAAAATAGATTTTACGGTATTATAGATTGATTGTGCTGTTTCCTGGCTCTTCTCATAGCCTTCTTTCAATATTACAAAGGCTTTTATTTTTTCATATTTTTCAGGGTCTGGAACGCCAATTACAGCAGATTCAAGTACTGCTTCATTTTTTATTATTGCACTTTCAACTTCGAATGGGCCAACCCTGTAATCTGATGTTTTTATAACATCATCGCTTCTGCTTACAAAATAATAATATCCCGAATCATCAAAATATGCCTTATCACCGGTCAAATAATAATTATTTACAAAAACAGTAGAATTTTTTTTGGAATCGGAATAACCAACGAAGAGCCCACATGTAGCTTTATAGTCCTTTACCGCAATATTGCCAATGGTAAATGGGCTTTTTATATCATTCATATCATCATCCATAAGAGATATTTTATAACTTTTAAGTGGCTTTCCCATTGATCCAGGTATTACTTTCGAACCGTGCAAATTGGCAATCATAGCAGTTGATTCGCTCTGACCGTAGAAATCTCGAATTGTTGTGCCATATTTTTTCTTCCATTTATTAATTACCTCACCGTTTAACGGCTCTCCTGCACTGACTGTATCCCTGAGGCTTTTCAGTTGGATTTTATCATTCTTGATGGAAATGAATTTGCGCCACGCAGTTGGAGGTGCGCAGAATGAATTTACTTTATATTTATCCAGCAATTCCAGGTACTTTTCAGAATTTAATTTTCCGGAATAATCTATAGAAATCACTGTAGCGCCAGCACATAGTGGGGCAAAAAAAGAACTCCATGCAAATTTTGCCCATCCAGGAGAACTTAAATTGTTATGTACATAATCAGGCATAATGCCAATAGCTGCTAATGTGCTCAATTGGCCCAAGGAATACAGTACGGAACTATGAATAACCGCTTTTGGCATTCCAGTGGTTCCCGATGTGAAATATTTAATAAAGATATCTGATTTAAATATTTTTTCTGGATCAGAATTTGAAGGCATTGCATTTATTTCATCAAAGCTGACCCATCCTTCCTTATTTCCTATAATTAATTTCAGCGGGCTGTTGATCATAGCATGTTCCATTTTTGAGGAATTTGCCATGTCAGATATGATCACGTCTGGAGGGTCATTTGAGAACCTGAATTTTATTTCATATTCTGTTAAATTTGGAGCCGAGGGAATAACTGTAAATCCAGCCTTCAGGCATCCAAGCATTGCAATCCACTGTTCTGGAACTGCCCCTGCCATGATATATACAATAGAACCTTTTTTAATTTCCAGCCTTCTAAGAAAATTTATGAATTTATTATAGCTTTCATATAAGCTATGGTAAGATATCCTGATTTCTTTATTTGTACTTTCATTTATGTATATAATTGCATCTTTCTTGCTTTCTGAAAATAATTTTTCATAAATGTCTGAAACCCAGTTAAATGATGATTCTGGTACCATTTTTCCTAATTCTTCCAGCATGTTATTCCGTGTTTCAGAATCTGAAGCAATGAATTTTTGATAGAAATCTATTAGTTCCATAAAAATTAAATCGAAATTAAAATATAAAGTTTATCATTTAATTAAATAATATTATTCATCTGTTACTCCGCCAGTTTCCTGATATTCTTTAAGCTTATTGGTATGATATCCAGTATTTATAGCAATGAAATATATTGCAAGGCTCATTATAGCAAATATTATATAATCATATGGGAATTGTATTGCATTAATTCCAAGTGACCCATAATATGACATGACTCCTAGAAGTATACTGTAAATTACAAGCCAGATTGATGCTTTTATATGTATTCCTGCGCTTTTCCCGGACATCCTGTAAAGTATATATGGAGTCGCCAAAACTGTAATTGAGAATATCGTAAAATATGCTATAAAAGGCATTAACGACAATGCATATACAACACCGATAAATATGAATATAATCCAGTAAACCAGTGAAAAAATAGATGCTGTTTTTAAGCCCATGTTAAAAGTTTTTCTGCCGTAATTGCTGAGCAGGAATATTGGAATGCCGCCATCAACGATAAGCAGCAAAAGAGCAACTATGCTCCATCCTGAAAAGTAAACCAGAAGCGAGGCAATAACAAAGGCAAGTGGAGCCAGTATGGTAAGGAAGGGAGTTTTGAATGGCCTTTCCATATCAGGTGCCGTTTTCCTTAATGATACGTTTGTAATTCCGGCAGCAAGATAGGCAAATACAGTAAATGACGAGTCTATTCCTACAAGGGCATACCAGCTTGGAAATGGGAGCAAAAACATTGCCCCTATTATGAATGTTACAACAAGAGAAATCCAGGGTGTCCTGAATCTGGGGTGTATTCTTCCAAAGAAATCCGGTATATAATTCATTCTGGCCATGCCATACAATGATCTTGCTGATGAACCAACATATACACCAAGTGTTGATGCAGATGAAACTACAGCTACAATAATTAAAAAGATGGAAAAACCGATAAGAAGCATTTCAGTTGTTGAATGAAAAGCGTAATAAAATGGATTGGCTGACCATTTTGATGTAAGCAGGGCGCTCCAGTCTCCTACAGGAACGCCTGCAGCTTTCCAGTTTACTGCACCGATAAAGGCTATCTGAAGAAGTATATATGTGGCCATTGCCGCAAGCATGGCACCAATCATTCCAAGAGGCACTGATCTTTTTGGGTTTTTTGTTTCGCCTGCATAGTCAAGTCCCTGGCGGAATCCTTCATATGAGAATATCACACCTGCAGGAACCATTGCCGCAAATATAGAGGACGCTCCGTATGGCATGAAATTCCCGGGCACGGCGAAGAAGTTTTTGGCATCGAATATAAAGGCTGCAACAAATATTATTGTTAATATTATTGCTGCCATTTTAAACCATGTCATTACAGCATTTGTTTTTCCAAATATATTCACTCCTACATACTGTATTATGATAAATATTGCAAGCAAAGCGAGTGCTAAAATAACTCCAAGCGGTGTTAAAAGGGAAATTGAAGAATTGTAAATTCCGGGAACATAACTGCTTAAAAACCCTGTTAGAGCTGCAGCTTCAACAGGCGGTGTGGCAATGGCTCCTATCATATAAGCCCAGCCAAGGTAAAAATTACTGACTGGCCCATGGGAAAACTCATTGAATCTTACCAGTGAGCCACTGTATGGAAAAAGTGTTCCCAGTTCACTGAATACAAGCGCAAGTATAATAAAGAATATACCTGCAACGACCCAAGTAAGTATTGCAGCAGGACCTGCATATGCTGGGCCTGCAAGAACGCCAAGAAGCCATCCAGATCCTACCATGCCGCTGAAACTAATCAAAAATATATCTGTTGTCGATAATGATTTCTTTAGTTTTGCAGAATTGTTTGCGTTATTCGTAATATTATCGCCCATTTTCGTATATAAAAACATAGTATATTAAATATGTGCTTCTTTTCACCAGCATAATAGCAAAAGAGATTCAATTTATGTTTTAATTGGATTTATATTCCTTCCATTTTATTTTAATGTAAATGGTTAAAAACCTAAACTCTTCTCCTTTTAAGTAATACAATAATCATTAATTTTTTCTAATTCCATTTATTTTCAATATTCCTAAATTTTAATAATTTTATAAAAATATTAATGTTCATATTACCCAACTGCGTTATATGCATTATTCTGTTTATTTAAAAACATCAAAAAAATTGGATAATTTATTGAATGCGGATTAAGGCATATTACGTAAGCATGCCATTGTTCAGGTTAAAAATATTCAATTTATGTCAAAATTATTTTTATAAGGGAATATCATTGATTCAAGGCTATCATGTGCCCTTGTTAATATTTTATTTCCACCATCCAAAACCAGTTCGCCTGGCCTTGGGAGCAAATTATAGTTTGATGCCATTGATGAAACATATGCTCCTGCATCCAGAATTATTAATATATCTCCTATTTTAGGCTCTGGAAGCTTTACATTCCTTCCCAAATAATCTGTATTTTCACATGCCTGCCCAACAATATCGTATTCTTCAGTTGCTTCATTATAACTATGGCCGGATAGGATTATTCTGTGATGCGCGCCGTACAAAGGAATTCTAATCAATGAATTCATGCTGGCATTTATGCCAATCAGGGTATGGCCAGATTTTTTAATTGAGGTTACAGATGCAAGCAATATTGCAGAATCAGCAATTATGTACCTGCCTGGCTCTATTAATAGATGCGAATTATTAAAATATCCCCTCTTATTTGAATCCATAAAATTATTTGAAATAAATTCACCGGTTTTATTAATATCAAGTGGTTTATTATCCATGTATGGAACGCCAAATCCGCCCCCGATATCAATAAAATCAAAATTAATTCCTGTTTGATCTTCTATTATTTCTGCTATTTTAAAAAACAATTTTGTTGATTGGTTAAAAAATTCTGGATCAAGCACATTGGAACCAGTCATCATATGAATTCCAAAATGCTTCGCACCCTGATTCAGTGCCTTTGAATAAGCTCTAATCGCATCTTCCTTAGATATTCCAAATTTAACATTTTTGCCTGCTGTTGTTGTACCAGCGAATTCACCTCTTCCTATCCCCGGGTTGATTCTAAATGATACAGTATCTGGAATATCGCCTTCGAGCAGATCCAACTGACCTTCATAATCGAAGTTAGTGGATACACCAGAGTTTTTTATCATTTTCAGTTCGTTGGGAGAAAGGTTGTTTGGCGTAGCAATAATATTATCTTTACTGGCACCGCACCGCATGGCAAGCTGGATTTCATTAAAATTTGCTGCATCTATTCCTGCTCCATACTCCACAATTCTTGTAATTA
>NZ_JBBIRC010000068.1:0-4890 GCF_037442045.1 Ferroplasma sp.
TAAATAAGGATTATAGTTGGATTTGACTGCAAAATGTATTTTTATTTTTATCTTATCGAATGCCTTTTCAAGCCTTGCCATGTTTGCTTTAATTCTTGCTATATCATAAACTATTAAGGGCGTACCATATTTTTCAGAAATATCTTTTATATTATTTCCAGCAAATTTAGAACTGTTGCATGAAAGCCCGGGATAATTATTATCAGTTTGATCGGACATAATAGGATAATGCAAACAACTGCTTAAACGTTAATCTTATAAAAAAATTTTACATTCCTATATATATTTTGTTTATTATTGCTTGACTTAAATACTATATAGTGGTAAAATATAAATGGTTATGTCAGAAAAAATGTTGATAATAGTTATTTCTGGGGAGAAAGACAAAACAAAAGCAATTATGGGCCTGAACCTTGCAAATCACCTTAATGATGAAACTAAGGTTATCTTATTTGGTGAGAGTGAAAAATTGGTAGCCTCCGATGATAAAGATATAAAAGAGCTTATTAAAAATCTTCAGGAAAAGGGAATTATACCAATTGCGTGCAGTGGCTATGCTGAAAAAAATAATATTGATGGCAAATTAAAAGAATTAAAACTTGAGATAAAACCAATATCCACAGTTATAAGCGACTATGTAAATAAGGGTTATATCCCGTTAACATTTTAATCGGATACAATTATACTATTTTATAGAGAATTCAATATTATTTTTATATTATTGAATATTATCTTTTCAATTAATTAATTTTTTGAGATATTGATTCTTTAAAAATATAATTGAGATAAAGTAACAAAAATCTTCCTGTGGCATATTTTTTTAAAAAATTGTAAATAACTCTTATCTTAGCAACTTCGGTGGTAGAAATATCAAAAAACTAATAAAATTGATATTAAAAATAATAATTTATTATGAACATATTCATTGTAATAAATACAAATTAATATAAAGCACTGTTATAGTTTTATGTCATGTTCCAGGTTATTTAGTTTTAATGATTTCGTTGAAAGTTTTAAGAGGGGAGAGCTTGACAGCCTTTATCTTGTGAAAACAGTTTCAATGACTTATACAGGATTAATCAGATCTGTTAGCGAGGATTCTCTAATAATGGACCTTCCATTAAAATTTTATGCAGGGCAAAATGTAATTTATACGCCAGTTATAATAGCAAAGGAAGAAATAGTATCTATAAAGCAAGTTCCGATAAGTGATTGTGCAACAATAGAAACTAAAAACGGGACGTTTTCTGGAGAAATTGAAAATGTTTATTCAAACCGAATGATAATAAATAGCAAAAAAGGTCCCGTAATTTTATATTACCAGGATTTTCTGGACGTAGAATAAAAGGTGTGACCTTAAAAACTTTTGAATATACTGAATAACCAAATTTATAATAATCAGTTTAGTGCCATTATAACCACTGTTAATGCAGTTCAGTAAATTCCGTACCTATTTGTAAATAATTTGAATAGGAGCTGAATGCAATGCTTTTATTTTGCAGTTTTTTTGGCATATTTTTTATTTCTTGTTACAGGTACTGATTTTGCCAGCTTCAAACTCCGCTTGGCTTTCCTCCAGTCGTGCGAAAACTTATTTTTTAAAGCTGATACTCTGTAAAATCCAGTCAAAATTATTCCTGTTTCACGATTTCTGTTCAGGCTAGATTTTGTAAAATTTTCAGAACCGATAAATGCCTTTTTACCAGCAATCATCTTTGCATGCATATACAACTTTTCAGCAGGCATATATTTTACCTTTACTCCATGTTTTTTAAGTTGTTTTAAGCTGGCTATATCAGTGGAAGATACTGTGCTGGGCACAATAAGCTTTACATTTTTCCCTTTATCCATAAGCACTTTCAAAATTTCTTTGTCGTCTCCCATTTCTTCAGTTTCTATCAACAATTTTCTTTCCTGAAAAATAAAATCACTTAGAACTTTTTCTGATCCTGGGGAAACAATAAGGTATTTGCGTGGTATATCGCCAGCTGCTTTATTATTAAAATCAGACAGGAATATCGTTTTAAGGGATTTAATAACATTTTTATTGGTTGTTATTGTAAAGTATTCTCTATTTTTGGAGAAAGCTGCTTCCGTAAAATTTGGAGTCCCCACTTCGGCCTGCCGTTCAGAAACCATATATTTTGCATGGTCAAACACATTCGGCTTTTCAAACCTGTTCGGAGCTATTTTTACCATTGCACCTGTCTTTTTCAGATCATTAATTTCATCGTGTGTCCCATCGTCTCCATTAATGCCGTAAGGGCGACCATCAACCATTAAACGAACATCGATCTTTTTTTTAACTGCTTCCTCTACGCATTTTAGTATTTCAGGGTCATCCAACAAATATGAATTTATATAAAGGAATTTTCTGGATTTTTTTATCAATGAAGTTAAAGGCTTTAATCCGTCGTCAGGTTCAGCATAAATTCTGTAAGACATAGCATGCCATATAAAAACACTTTAATTAATCTTTCTATCCTTAATACATGATTCAAAATGCATTATAAAGTAATCATGGCCTTCCTTTAAATTACAGGGCTTTCACCAATAAATATATAACAAAGTTAAACAATATCCAAAAATGAATACACAGGCACTTATTGACAGATACGATAATTATAGAAGCGGCACATTGAATCTGCAGGCATCAGAAAATATTCTCAGCCCAAATGCAAGAAAAGCCCTTTCATCTGATATGGCAGGCAGGTATTCCCTCAGTACTGGTAATTACAATGCCTACGGTGGAACAATATATTTTGATGAGATCCTTCAGCTTCTAAAGAATAATGTGAACAATCTTTTTGGGAGCAAATACTGTGAACCCAGGCCACTGAGCGGGCACATAGCTGCAGAGATATCTCTATTATCTATCCTTGGAAGAAACAGGAATGTTATGGCAATTTCAGAGGAAGATGGAGGGTATCCTGGATACTCTGGCAAACATCTTGATCGTGTGCTGGGATATAATTTCTATAAGGCGCCATGCAATAATTTCGATTTAGAATATGATGCAATGGAAAAAAGCATTAAAGACCTGAAGATAGGTACAGTTATACTTGGCCAGTCCATGTTTATAAAACCATATGATATGAAAAGAATCCATGAAATATCTGAAAAATATAATTTAACCATTCTTTACGATGCTTCACATGTCATGGGCCTGCTTGCCGGCAAAGTATTTCAGCCTGATGCCCTTAAATATTCTGATGTAGTCTATGGATCAACACATAAAACATTTTTTGGCCCTCAGGGCGGGATTATAATGACCAATAATCATGAAATAGCAGAGAAAATCGATGAAAATACAATTTTTAATACCATGGATAATATAAATCTTTCCAGAATAGCCTCGTTATCAATAGCTGTTGAAGAAATGTTAAAATTTGGAAAACAATATGCTAAAGCAGTTATTAATAATACTGAAAATCTTTCAAAGAATTTAATAGCCGATGGTTTTAAACTTTTGCCAGGAAGTGAACACAGCAAAACTCACCAGCTACTCATCGATGAAAGTTATTTGAAGAATAAAAAGTATGATTACCGTACTTTTTCCGAGGAACTAGAAAAACATATGGTTATAATTGACAGATTTGGAAGAATAGGCACACAGGAAATAACAAGGTGCGGAATATCAGATATGGGTCTTGTGGCAGATGTAATTTCAGGCATAAGCAATAAATTAAATAAGACTGAAGAAATTAACAGATTGATAAGCGAAAAAAAGCTTAAATTCTGGTGATACAATGAATGTAGCAGAAATAATGAAAAAGGATCTTATTACAATAGATAGCAATGCAAAGATTTCTGAGGCTCTTTCCAAAATGAGGGAAAATGATATACAGCAACTGCCTGTCATGTTGGATAACAAATATGTAGGCATGCTCACATATAAAAATATTTTAAGGAGAGGAAGCATCAGAACAAATTCAAGAGTATACAATTTCTCAATAATTGCACCCAAAATCAGTCAAAATTCAGATGTTATGGAGGCTGTTAAACTATTAATGGAAAGCGGACTGAATTCTATACCGGTTTTTGAAAAAGAAAAACTGGTTGGGATAGTTACAAGGATGGATATTATAAGGAATATTAATGAGATACACCAGGCGCCAGAAAAAACAAAAAATTTTGAAATAATGACGGCTGATGTAATATCTGTAGATATAAATGAGGAGATAGAAGAATCATCCCAGAAAATCAGAACACTTGATGAATATGAAATTCCGGTTACAAACAAAGGAAAACTTGCAGGAATTTTAAGATTGAAGGAAATAATAAATAATATAGTCATGGACAAGCAAAAAATAAGCTACGGTGAATTCACATCAGGAAAATCAAAGGTGGAAATAGTGGCATCTTCGCTTATGGATAACCCCATTAGCAGTACAGAGGATGCTACTATTTCCGAAACAGCAGCACTCATGGTAAAAAACCATTTACATGTTATACCAATAACCGATAATGATTCTAAAATCACTGGAATTGTTGGAATTACTGATATATTAAATTCTATAAAAACTGGATCAGAGGAGGGATTTTATATAGAAATATCCGGATTGGAAGAACAGGATAGGGACCTCTATGATATAACATATTTCATGGCAGACAAGTTTCTTGAAAACATATCAAGAATTATAGGGAATAATGGAAAATTAATGTTCTATATCAGGAAGTACAAAGCTGAAGGAAAGGGTAAATATTCAATCAGGACAAAGCTCATCACACCAAAAATGCATATGGAAGACGATGGCTCTGGATATAATTACGGCAAGTGCCTGAGCTCTATTTTGAGTAATTATGAAACCAGAATTAAGGGCAAATAATTTTTTATTAATAACTCATAAAAATTTTATATTTTAATAATTAATGATCGGTTTCTTTACA
>NZ_JBBIRC010000069.1:0-4429 GCF_037442045.1 Ferroplasma sp.
CATCTAAACCTATTACTATCTTGATCACCTCCTAAGTGGTTACTGTGAGTTTCAGAATCGAATGGCTCGACAAACTTCTATCCACCATTATTAATGGTACAACATCGAGTCGAAGGAGAGGCAATCTATAGAACGACCTCGAAGGTCAAGAAAAGAACCGCCTCTCTCCGATTCTCACAGGCATATCGTCATATACCTGCGGTTGAATAAAGTTTTTCATGATGTCTGTCAAGCAGAAAAGTATTTATTAACTCTTTCAATATTTCAAACTGGTCCTGCATATTTTTCATCTCCTAAATCTAAATTGTGCAGGGCCTTATCAATTTTACAGCAAATTACTTACACTACCAAATCACAATATTATGCGATAAAGTTAAATCATAAATTTGATATATAAGCTCAATGAACGATGTTGCCAGAAAAATAGAAGCAATATTATTTGCTTCAAAGGATCCCTTAAAGGCATCAGAAATAGCTGAATCCTTGAATATTACAACGCAGGAGTTTACAAAAGCAATCAAAGAGATTTCAAGGGATTATGAAAACATTAACAGTGCATTAACAGTAGGGCAGTTTGGGAACAGCTACAAAATTAAGCTAAATGAGGAATTTCTCAAGCTTGTAGATCCGTTTATAGAAAAAGAGTTCACCGATAAGCAACTTGACATGCTTTCGTATATATATAAAAGGTCCGGAGAAGTTATATCAGGAGACCTGAGAGAACATTTTGGCTATAATTATAAAGAAGATCTGGACCAGCTGAAAAAAAGCGACATGGTTTCAGCAAGGAAATACAGGAATACCCATAAATATAAGGTGACAACGGAATTTAACCGCAAGTTTAATATTAACAAAAGGACATTACGGTCAGAGGAAAAATGAATATCTTGCTGGTAGGCAGTGGAGGAAGAGAAGATGCAATTGCAAGAAAGATAAGTGAAACCGATACACTTTATTCAGTTGTGACCAATGAGAATCCATCAATACTTAGATTATCAAACGGTGTAATGAAATACACAAAAAATTCTCAGGAAATTATTAATTTTGCAAATAAGAATAAAATAGATATGGCTTTTGTTGGGCCTGATGATATCCTTGATACCGATCTTGTGGATAAACTCAGAGAAAACCACATACCTGTTGCTTCACCTGGAAAAAATGCTGCAATGATTGAAACTTCAAAGGAATACATGCGGTATATAATGAAAAAATATAAAATTAAAGGAGATATTGAAAATACATTAATATCCAGTAAGGATGAATTATCAAATTTTTTTAAAAACAATGATTTTGAATATGCTATAAAACCAATTGGGCTTACAGGCGGCAAGGGAGTAAAAGTAATGGGTTTGCAGCTCAGCAATGCAGCCGAAGCAGTGAAATATGCATCTGAAATTATAGATCGTGATGGCAAAGTCCTTATTGAAAAAAGGGAAATAGGAGAAGAATTCTCTATTCAGGCATTTACAGACAGCAAAACTGTTGCATGCATGCCTGTGGTGCAGGACTACAAAAGGCTATACGAGAACGATCTCGGCCCCAATACAGGTGGAATGGGTTCAATATCAGATAAAAATTTTATACTTCCATTTCTTTCAATAGATGTTGTAAACGAAGCAAGAGAAATTCTCAAGCATATAGTCAATGCAATGAAAGAAGATAATAATCCGTTCAAGGGAGTAATTTATGGCCAATTCATGAATACAGACCATGGCGTCAAGGTAATTGAAATAAATGCAAGATTTGCAGATCCGGAGAGCATAAATGTATTAACATTGCTAAAATCCAATATTGTCGATATTTTTCTGGATATATACAGTGAAACTTTAAAAAACAATATAAAATTTATAAATAAGGCCACAGTGCTCAAATATATAGTACCACCGGGATATGGAATAAAGCCAAGAGAAACAGAATTAACAATTAAAGATAGAATCGAAACAGATAATTTTAAGGTTTATTATTCGTCTGTATCGGGAACACTGAATAAAGTTACAACTACAAAATCCAGGTCTCTTGCACTTATAGGTATTGCAGATACTATTTATGAGGCATCGGACATTGTTGAAGGAAATCTAAAATATATAACCGGCGACTATTATATAAGGCACGATATCGGAACCGAATCAATGATAAGCAGAAAAATTAAAGATTGATAGTTCCAAAAATTCTTGGCACAATATTATTATTTGATAATGCAACTTTATTCTTTACAATCGGTATTTTTTTATCAAGGATTATATGGTCATTTTCAAATTTTCCCCTCTGGAATCTCATTATATCTGATACAAAAACCTCAAAATTATCGCCAAGATCCATTTTCAGGCTTCTTTGCAATACTACTTTCCCTTTTATTGTTTCAGCATATTCAAATGGCTTATCTGATAAAAACATGCCCCTTTCCATATCAGAAGGCTCTACATTTTTTAATGCAAGGCCAACTCTTGATCCAGCAGAAGCTGTATCCACATCCACATCATTCATCTGTATTGATCGGATTTCAACCTCCTTATCAAGATCTGAAAGTATCAGCTTCTGATGTTTTGATATGCTTCCGGAAAGGACAAAACCAAGGGCCACAGTGCCTACTCCCTTAACTTTAAAGAAATGATCTATTACTGTCATGTTGCTATTTTTATCCCTTATTATCTTCATTGATTTTATCTGCTCTACCAATTCCATAGGCTTTCCATTAAAGAATTTATAATCCTTTAATGATGTATTTTCTATAATTTTCTTAATTATTGGTTTCTGTTCTTCACCTGCTATTATTATCCCATTTTTCTTTTCCATGAGATCAAGGGCAACTATAACTTCTCCAAGATCCTTATTAATGGTACTTACTTTTACAATTGCAATATCTGAAGGATATATAGAATCGGTGAGTGACGATACCTTTTCAGGATATTTTACAGGTTCAATAAATGTCATTACCATATCGCCATCTTTTCGGTGGTATAACAGTATGTCGCTGTTTGTGCCAATTTTGGCTATTTCCTTTATATAATCAGAAGCGTTATAACAAAAAATGTTGTATGATTCCATAATCAGTTATGCAATAAAGCTTAAAAAGATTTAAGTTTTTAATTAAATTTATATGTTAAAATTATTAAATTAACTTTCTGCATTCAGGCCAAGTATGGCATTTTTTAAAAGTATTGCCATACCATCGGCATCTGAAGGAGTTTTTGCCCTTGCATATCCAATTCCATGTGTTTCAAGGAATTCCTTATATTTGACATCAAGGTCAAAAAGAATCTCTAAATGTTCATAAAGGAATCCTATTGGAGAAACAAGCAAGTTTTCAACCTTATCATTTTTGAATCGTTCAATTAGAGAATATATAGACGGTTCGATCCATTTGCCATAATGCCCCTGGCTGTAAAATGCGGTATAATATTTTTCAATGCCCATCATATCAGAAATTTTTTTGCTGTTATCCATAAGTGAGGATATATATTCAGATTCATCATCTATAAGCGGAAGGCTGTGTGCAGTAAACAAAAAGTTATCAAAATCATAAACATATTTGCTGATTTCATTTACCCACATGGATCTCAGTATGCTGTGGTCCAGTCCATTTATAAATGTTAATTTTAAATTTTTCCCATTTAAACCTCTTTTTAATGGAATTTCATATGATTTTTTTATATTATTGGATTTAAATGCAAATAATGGCAATGCTATTAGTTCTTCATAATCAGAATCCAGTGATGATACTACCTCTTCAATACCGGGATGCCAGTGCTTATAAGCCTCAGCAACTTCAAAATCCCCATATTTGTTTAACAATTTTTTAAGCTTTTTTATCAGGTTACTGATTATCTGATTTGATGGAGATTTGCCGTTTACCATTTTATACTTTTTTATATTTTCATCTAAAATATTTTGTGGTACCGGTTTTCCTTCGAAGATGCCGGACAGATATTCAGGAACATCCTCAATTTTTTCCGGGCTTCCATAACTCAACAGAATTACCTTTTTCATGCCCGATTATCTTACTCATAGATTTATTATTTTCTCTAATTTTGAATTATTATTCACAAAAATTTCCCCTCATGTTTTTTAATGGTGAATACAATGAAAGTAATCTGATAAAAACACTGCCAATGAACCTGTTATTCTTATTAATGAATTTGCCTTCTGGTTTACTGTTGAATTATTATTGTAATATGAATACCATCCTGCATCAAAAACTATCACTAGAGTTTTATCGGGATGAAAATTCATAACAATAAATTTCAATTGCGAATAAATATTTTAATATTGAATTTATACTGGTTTATAAAAAAATTAATTTAAATTATAAAAATTATAGAACAAAATATAATAATTAAAAAAATAATTTTATGGGGAGTTTAAGTACTCTCTCCATGTTGTGCCTTCCATCATTGGATTTAACAGCCTTATGTAAGGACCTCTTATAAGT
>NZ_JBBIRC010000070.1:0-4387 GCF_037442045.1 Ferroplasma sp.
CTGAAATATCAGTTTTTGATATTATTGCAGCACAGGATCTAATCCACTGTTTAAGAAAAAAGTAATGTTCAACAGCATATCCTTTCATAATTACTGGGCTATACCTTTGCATTTTTAATATAAATGGGTGGGGGATTCTCCCCTGAATTGCTTTATAAAGTCGCTTATTATCCACATCTTTAATCCATTTTCTTTGAAATTGTAATAATTCTGCAAGTGAAGAGCAAGATTTTCCTTTCCTGTTTTATTTTTTGTGATATTCTTGTTTATCCATGAAATATGCAAAAAATCCCCTTCAGATGCCATATCAATCAGGTGTTCAGCCAGGTTGCCATAGTTTCCTGTGCCAAATCTCATTGAACAGACAGGACATATTGCCATAATAAACTAATATTCATTTATATAAAAATATTATTTAACGGAAACAATAACTATTAGTTGAAATATAACATGCCAATTGCATAATATGGCCATGGATATGCTATAATGGCTACACAATTATTTTTAATTATTAATAGTCTAATCTACTATTGGCAGAAATGAAAAATTTAAATCCTGTAATAGTATATTCATATATATGGATGGAGTTCCATTAAACGCCTGAAAGCTGATAACTCCTAAAATTTCGGATGTGAGAAATTGGAGCTTGAAAGTATACTATTTAAAGTACAGGAAGATAATGGGTTGAGTCAGTATAATGATATTTTTACAGATCTTTCAATAGAAAAAATTATTAATGAAATTAATGGGAATATTCACGATTCAAAATTCATTGAATTACTGCATAAACCATTAAATAATATTAATAATATAAAATACAGGCAGGAGATATTCAATGACTTGTTTAATACCAGTATATTCCAGGCAATAACAAATTTTTACGAGCAGTTTTCAACTATCCTGTATAAATTAGGAAAGCTGGATGACCTGTATCATCTGGAAAGAGAACGCTGGTTTCTGGATTCTGTTAAAATGTACTGTGATTCTATAAATTCGTTTTTAAAGGAAATAGGAAAACAAAATATTGAATCTGAAGGATTGAAAAATTTTGTAAATTATGTTAAATTGTATACCGGTTCAGATAAATTTATCAGTTTAATGGATTCTGTTCAGGATTTAAGCAAAGTTATGAATTCTATAAGATATGAAATAACTGTAAAAGGCGTTAAAATAACCGTGAAAAAATATAAGGAATCTGCCAATTACGGAGAAAATGTAATTAAACTTTTTTCAAAGTTTCTGGAAGATGAACAGCTTCAGTATAAACGCCTGAATAATAATGGATTTGGGCATGTCGAGGCTGCAATAGTTTCAATGGTTGCAAAATTATATCCTGAACCATTTGATTCGCTCAGGGAATTTTTTAGGGTAAACCAGAATTTTATGGATTTAAAAATAAAATCTTTCATTCTCGAAATAAATTTTTATCTTAAATATTTGAAATTTATAAAACCGTTGGAAGATATCGGGCTATCATTTTGCATTCCTGAAATTATTGATCAAAAAGATGGCATACATTCAATAGATTTCTTTGATCTTGCTCTGGCAGACCGGCTTTATAAAAACAAAAAAATTCCAGTTGTTAACAGTTTCTGGTTTAACAAAGAATCTCCAGTCATTATTATCACTGGGCCAAACAATGGCGGTAAGACCACATTTGCAAGAGCGATAGGGCAGTTGCATTATCTATTCTTGCTTGGCCTTCCAGTTCCCGGCAAAGAAGCCAGGCTTTTTAAGATTGACAAAATATTTTCCCATTTTTCTAAATCAGAAAATGTTGAAAATTCAATGGGCAGGCTTGAAGAAGAACTGGTAAGATTTCACAATATACTTGAATCGGCATCTTCTGGTAGCCTCATAATAATTAATGAGATGCTGAGTGCCACAACGCTTCGGGATGGAATAGAAATAGGCAAGCATATAATAAAGAAAATCCAGGAAAAAGACGCTATTTGTATTTACACAACGTTTATTTATGAACTTTCGCAGTTGCCTGGCACTATGAGCTATGTAGCAGAAGTTGATATAAAAAATCCAGAGATACGAACGCATAAAATAGTCAAAAAAGCATCCAATGGCATGGCATATGCAATTGCACTGGCAGAAAAATATGAATTAACCTATGAAATATTAAAGGGGCGAATATCATGATGAAAACTTATTTGATTGATCGAGAAGGCATAAGAAGAATTCAAGAAAAAATCCCATGGAATGGAAAAACGCTGATCAACGATCTTGGATTAAAGCCAATAATAGACACTATGGCATCTGGAGATAGTTTTCTGTTGAACAACTCCGTAAAATATCTTCTGAACGGAACCCAGTCAATAGCTGAAATATCCTACAGGCAGAACATTTTGAAAGATTTCATTAACAATTCTGAAATTGCATATTCCATATATGAAAACGCAAGTGCCTTTATAGAGGAAGGCAAAAAACAATTTTTCTGGTTCAGCAATAATGATTCCTTATCAATAAATGTATCAATAGATATAATTACAACATTTTCCAAATATATGGAAAAAATTAGAAAAATTCTTTTAGAGAACTCAAATAAATTTGAATCAGAAGGGTTAAAAAAATTCAGCAGTGTGGTAACCGAAGAATTTGGAAAAGAATACATGGATCAGGTAATGGAGAATCTGGAAATGTTGCAGTTCAAAGATGGGGTTACCATGAGTGTTACTATTGGCCCTGGCAATGAGGGCAGAGATTATATAATATGTATGCCGGATATCAGGGCAGGCGGTTTAAAAAAGCTCGTAAATAGTACTTTAGAAAAACATTATACATACATATTGCCAGATAGGGACATTGCAGGCGGGGAAGAAATAAGCGATATTAGAAAAAGGGGACTGGGCAATATTTCCATGGTTTTAAAGAAAACATCAGAAAATATTATGGCATTTTTTAAACTTATGCAAAGTGAAATTGGTTTTTATCTTGCCGCTATAAACCTGATAAAAAAAATAAGGGAAAGAAATGGAAACATTACGTTTCCTGTACCAGAAAGAGATAACCGCAAACTATCATTTGATGGCCTTTATGATTTGGGGTTATTTTTAGGAACTAATAACCAGGTAATCTCCAATAACCTGGATGGCAATGATATTGACCTTTTCATAATTACAGGAACAAACAGAGGAGGCAAATCTACCTTTATAAGAAGCATTGGCCAGGCACAATTGATGATGCAGGCAGGGCTATTCGTGCCGGCAAATCAATTTATATGCAGTGTATTTTCCGGAGTTTATACGCATTTCAAGCATGAAGAAGATGAAACACTGGAGAGAGGAAATTTTGATGAAGAATTAAGGTCAATGAATGAAATTGCAGGGCATATAAGTAAAGGTAGCATTATGATATTTAATGAATCGTTTTCTGCTACAAACACCAGGGAAGGTTCCGATATTGCTATGCAAATTACCAGTGCATTAATTGAAAATGGAATACGGGTATTTTTTGTATCCCATTTATATGAGTTCGCTTCTTCAATGGAAGAACAAAAGAAATATGATTCTATTTTCATGGTGGCAGAAAGAAAAGCTGATGGAACACATACCTATAAAATTATAAAGGGCGAACCATCTTCAACCGGCTATGGAATGGATTTATATCACAGGATCTTTGATTAAGGTTCTTCTTAAACTTTCACAAATTTATGTGTTCTATTTAAATAAAACCTGTATCATTGCCTTTAATATCTGGATCCTCATTTACCGGTATTGCTTCATCTGGTAGTTTGTTGAACCCAATTATAAGAAATATTATGCCAATCAATATAAGTATTATACCCACTACAATAATAGTCAGGATAATTCCAATAAGAAGCAATAATGCTGCAGTATGGAAATCATCAATTCCTGTTAATTCGGAAACGCTATTACATGCTATATATTCAAATATTACTGGTAACAGTATAATAACAATTGCCATCAGAAATATAAAAAGTAATAATTCTATCAATTTTATAAATCCTATTCCTGAAGTAAGTGATGCTAAAAATATGGGTATTAAAACAAGGGCAATTAAGGCGGCACTTAATGCACCAAGAACAATTGAAGATATTAAACTATACAACATATACCTGAAAGGTTCTGGATTATTGTAATACTTTGAAATATTTTTAAATGCTATTAATAAAAAAATGAAACCAACAATACTGATTAAAAATCCTAAACCATGCAGGAAGGCGTCTCCACCAACTCCTATAAATTGTAATATAATACCAATAATGCCAAATGTTCGAGCTGATTCAAGTTCAGGTATTTTTTTATTGTACATGTACTGGTTAAATATACAATTCCATTATTTAAAACAATTTATTGCCGAGATATATAGTTCACATGACAGAATGTATAAATTCTGGATATCTTTAGTATTATCT
>NZ_JBBIRC010000071.1:0-4129 GCF_037442045.1 Ferroplasma sp.
GTATTTGCAATACAGCATTAGAGAATTCGGATAGAGAACCTCAGCTTTAGACTATGGAATCAAACGCATTTTCAAGAGCATCCAGGAAAATATGAAGTGCTATTATTTATTGTAGATAAGATATTATCAATTCAAAGCAACTATTAAGTTTAATGCAATAATTTTAATATTCATAATGCATTAATTTAATATGGAAACAATTAAAAATATTGAAATATACGAACTGGGTTCATCAGAGGAAAAATCATCCCCCTGGAGTTCAACAATACTTATACTGAAACTCACATCCTCAAACGGTGCTACTGGTTTCGGTGAGGCTCCCACAACCATGATGACCTTGCCTGTGAAGGAAAGCATGAATGAAGTTGCCAGAGTATTTCAAAATAAAAACTATTTTGATATAGAAAAAAATATGAGAGATTATTATAAAAACGCATTTTATGTTACAAAATCAATCGAAGAAACTGCAGCATTGAGTGCATTCGAAATCGCATCATGGGACCTTATTGGAAAAGATCTTGGTTCGCCCGTATATAACATGCTTGGTGGCAGATTCAACGACCGGATAAGGGCATATGCCAATGGCTGGTACTCCGATTGCGTATCACCTGAAGACTTTGTTTCCAAAGCAAAAGTACTCAATTCTAAGGGATACACAGCGTTTAAATTTGACCCTTTCGGCAGTGCTTACGACAAAATCAGTGATGAAGCTGTAAAAAAATCTGCGGAAATAGTTGCACAGATGAGATCGAGCCTTGGCAGCAACGTTGACTTATTAATAGAATGCCACGGAAGATTCTCTCCAAAATATGCAATAAAGGCAGGCAAAGCACTGGAAGAATACAATCCGTTATTTATCGAAGAGCCAGTGCATCCAGAACTGGAAACTTCGCTCCATGAATTCCGGGAAAAGGTGAATATACCTGTTGCACTTGGTGAAAGGCTTCTGAACAAGGAAGATTTTGCAAGATACGTTTCCGGTGGAATGGTTGATATTATTCAACCGGACCTGACAAACTCTAAAGGTATTCTAGAAGCAAAGAAGATAGGTGCAATTGCAGAAGCTTTCGGCGTTCCAGTTGCATTCCACAACGCTTTTGGCCCGGTGCAGACAGCAGCAACATTAAATGTTGATTACACGCTTCCAAACTTCTTAATACAGGAAAGTTTCGAAGAATCATGGCCCACATGGAAAAAGAATTTATTTAATGGCTATACTGTTAAAAATGGAATGATGGAATTATCCGGAAAGCCTGGCCTTGGCATAGAGGTTAATGAAAAACTTCTTGAAAGCAGTAAAGTAACAGGCATGGAGCCACTTGGAAACGAGCCGCCATGGGTGGTTTCTGGCACATTTAAGCCATAATTATTTTACATATTTTATTTTTCTTTCAACGGAATTTTCAATATCTGTTCTATTATCTATTCTCAATATAGTTTCTATTCTTGGAAAGCCAAGGCTTTCAATGAATTTTTCAGTATCCTTTACGGCATCCATCAATATATCTATATTTTCACATTCTATTACAGTTGCCATGCTGTTTGGATAACATTTAATTGATTTATTATTCTTCATGTATTCAATAACTTTTCTTATTGTATCTCCAACTGAAACGCCTTTTCCTATTGGATAAAATGTTACATCTGCGACGATCATAAATAAATATTATAAAATGGTATTAAAAGTATATTATTTCATTATGTCCTTATCTTATCCCGAATTGAGTTCCTATATAAACATTATAATATAGAAAAGAGAGTTAAAGAAAAGGTGAAGTTGAACGATAAAAAAATAAAATATATAATTAAACAGAAAGAAAAGGGTGAATCATCAACAAAACTGTAATATACAGTGTATCAACAGGATACATTAACAGAATATATTACAATTTCAGAGAAAATGGAAAGGATAGATTGTACAGAACAGGAAGAAAGGTTAAAAATATATCGAAATATTTATATATTATTTCTTGTTATAATAAAGAAAATACAATCAAAATTTATTATAGAAGTTTGCTTGCTACGGAGAAGTCCCATATAAATGGGAAAAGAATTAACAAAAGTAATAGCAATTACAGAAAAGCAATAATGTCAATAGCTACAATAACAATATTACATGGTGCACCCGGTGTTCCAATATACAATGGAGTGATAGCAATGGAAAGTAATACTATACCATATGAATTCGGGAACATGGCAAATATGGATGTTAAAACGACTTCTACATCAGGAATGGGTGATATCATATATTATGAATTAACGCATGGGCACTTTCCTAGTCATACCGCTCTTAATAACTTAATAGGCGCCGTTCTTGGTACGTATGGCCTGACTGCTGTTGGCGGTCTGATTTATGCTATTGTAGCTGCTATATATGCCGGAGCTAGTGTTTCTGTGGCAGTAGAAACTGTTCTTGTAGGTATTGTGAGCCCTGAAGTGGAATCTGCTATACTGGGAGCAATATTAGCTGCGTAAGAGGCGCAAATTAAATTGGCAAATACACATTATAAAATGAATCAAATAATGATATTAGGTGGCATGGTTTATTTATTTATTGCCACTGATTTTTTTTTCGGTCCACCTTCTTACGGTTTATATTTTTTATTGAGAGTAATATTGGCAAACATAGTTTATATACTAATTTATTATATTTCGTTAATATATATTAATAAAACAATCCATAAAGATATAAAAATAAAATTACATAAATTTAGAATAAAGGAAGTAGATACTTTTGGATTTGTATTTATGATTATATTTTTTAACATTTTTTCTTTACTGGATTATATTTATTATTATGGGAAATTATATTATTCAATAATGTTACCATTAACTATAATAATAGCATTGATACTATTATTTATTCTTATTTTCGGATTCAAAATTCAATTTAAAAAATATTTAGAATACTCTATTCTGGATGCTGTCCTTACAAAGAAATATTCTTTATATTCAAAAAAATTTTCAAAGGATATTGATATATACAAATCAATAGATGACAATAAAATTAATAAACTGAGATATACACCTGCTTTTTCATTCATGTTACATAATAAATTTAATATCATTGTTAGTTCAGAATTCTTAAACAACATTGATGATAATGAGAAAAATGTACTTATATTGCATGAAATAGGCCATCTTGGACAGTATAAAAATGAAAATTTTATAAAATTTCTAATTTCCTTTATGCTTTTACTGGTTCTTTCCTCGGTTGGTGTTATGGGCATAGTTGCAAAATCAGATGTATTTTTAGACACAATTGCTGCATTATTAAGCCTTGTAATTCTTATATTTATGTTGTTAGTAAAATCAAGCATTTTTAATTACACTTCAAAATTTGAAATATCAGCGGATAACTTCGCATTAATGGAAAGCAACAATAAAAAAGCACTAATTTCTTTATTGTTAGATGCACTTTCATATGATTTATTCCAGATAGATTATGAGCCGGAGGAAGTGCAACAGATTAAAATACACATTGATGAGAGACTCTCAAAACTAGATTATTTAAACGCATTCAATTCTGATAATGATTATTATGAAAATCATTGATTTAAGTGAAAGATATGTAATATAAATCCAATATATAAAAATCTCATGGATTCCAGAGGTGTAAAAAACTCTTTTCAAAACAAAAATAAAAACAACTGGACGAAAGCTTTGATATCTATTTTTGTATTAGCGTTGCTAATGATGTCAGTAGGAGTTCCAGTATATGACGGTGTGTTAGCTATGGATAATAATGCCGTACCTTCTAAATTCAGGAATTTGTGAAACCTTAACGTTAAAACAACTGCCACATCAGGGAAGGGTGATCTTATTGCATTTGAAATCTGGCATTGGGGCCATTTCCCTACAATAAACCAGTTAAAAAATTTGGATTATAAATAAAAATATAGTTAAGCCGTACAATATGGATTGTAAGTGATTTAGATAGCCATAAGAACCAAATATCCTTAGATTCCTGTTCAAATCCAGGCATGGGTGCATTTATAAAACTTTTTTAAAAAATAGTAAATAAGTAAAAGTTATAATATAATATAACAATTGCTTATTCATGGAACCAATTCAATCATTTATAAGTGGCCAAAGATTAAAAATAGCAGAACTTCAAGATTATTTAATT
>NZ_JBBIRC010000072.1:0-4026 GCF_037442045.1 Ferroplasma sp.
TTCAGAAACAGATAATTAAACCAGTAATGCCAGCATGCCAGTTATTTACTTTATCGGTAAAATGTATGGTAATGCAATATAAAACTAACATTCAAAATATCTATTTTACTATTTATGAACTATATTGAATAATGTATCCCGGCTTCCGGATTCGAACCAGAGACCTATGGATAACTGCGTTTTCTGGCAGCAATACACTCTACAGTCCATCGCTCTACCAACTGAGCTAAGCCGGGTTATGGATAATTCCTACAATGGATATAAATTTTAACATTTAAGCATCCCTATAATATTAATAGTTCTTCTGCATTGAAGCTTTTATGAAAGTTATAGACGGTTTCAATGAAAAGAATTTGCATTTTAAATGGTCCCCTGAAAATAAGCCTGTAGAACATATAGACCCTGGTGAGAGAATAACAATCAAAATTCCTGATTCATCCACAATGCAGATGAAAAAAGAATACACAACAAAAGACCTTTCTAAAATAGACGATTCTAAAGTGGATGCGGCTGTTGGCCCGATATATGTCAATGGTGCGGAAAAAGGAGACAGCATCAAAATTACCATAGAAAACATTGAAACAGGCACATGGGGATGGAGCGCCATGATCAAAAATTTTGGGGCTCTGCATTCAATTTTTGGGGAGAAACTTGTAATATGGGAAATTAAAGATGGTAGGGCAAGAACAATATCAGATAATTTCCTGAAGAATATCACTGTTCCATTAAATCCATTTCTGGGCATAACAGGCACAGCCCCGGAACACGGTGAATACGGAATGATACCTCCAGAAAGCTTTGGTGGGAATATGGACAATAAACATCTCCATGCAGGGTCTGTTCTATATCTTCCTGTAAATGTTAAAGGTGCCCTTGTTTCCTTTTCAGATCCCCATGCGGCACAGGGTGATGGTGAAGTATGCGGCACGGCCATAGAAACTTCCTGCACAGTTACAGTAAAAATCGATCTTATTAAGAAAAAAACAGTTAGATTTCCCAGAATTGAAACATACGGAAAAGAGGAACTGCTGATTTCCATGGGCATTGGCGATAACCTTGAAGAAGCTGCAAAAACTGCAATAATGGAAATGATAGATTTACTGTCTGAATACGGCCTTTCAAAGGAAGAATCGTATATACTCTGCAGTGTTGCAGGAAACCTGAAAATTTCAGAGATGGTGGATATGCCTAACTACGTTGTTTCCATGTCAATGGATAAAAATCTGTTGAATAAAGTTCCAGATAACAAAATATTATAATCAATTATATTATTATTATTCAATGTTATTTTCAGAAGTAAGCAAAAAATTTATGGAAATGGAAACAACCACAAAAAGGCTTGAGCTCACATCCATACTGGGTTCCCTGCTTGAAGATGCAGGTGATGATTTAAAAGAGCTGGTGTATTTAATCCAGGGAAAGCTTGCGCCTGACTATGAGGGCATTGAGTTCGGTGTTTCCGGTAAACTTATAATTAAATCCATTGCTGCTGCGTCAGGCATGGAAGAGGAAGAGATCAATAAATTATTTTACAAAAATGGGGACCTTGGAACCACTGCATCGGAAATACGGGAAAAGATGGAACAGAAAGCACTGTTCAGTGAGGATCTTACAGTGCATTATGTTTATTCAAAATTACTTGAACTTGCAAATTCTGCAGGACACGGAAGCGTTAAGGGCAAAACAGGGATATATGCAGATTTGATGGCAAATTCAAAGCCTGAAGACATAAGGTATATTACCAGAATAATTATGGGAAAGCTGAGGCTTGGAGTTGCAGATTCCACAATACTGGATTCTCTTGTCCAGGCATTTTCAGACAAAAAATATGCTGATGACATTGATACTGCTTATAATTTCCATCCTGATATAGGTTTAATAGCCACACTGCTACAGAAAGGCGATATTGAAGCAATAAAATCAATTGGCCCTGAACCACTGATACCATTTAAAGTAATGCTTGCAGAACGCTTAAAATCCATAGATGACATCAGAGAAAAGATGGATCACCACGCAGCATATGAATACAAATATGATGGCCTGCGGACTGAACTTCACAAAAAAGGAGATCAAATAAAGATATTTTCCAGAGGGCTTGAGGAAACAACTGAGAATTTTCCTGACATTGTGAGCAATTTTAAAAAAAGTTATTCTTTCGATTCAATAATAATTGACGGTGAATCTGTTCCATATAATCCTGATACAGGGGAACTATTTCCATTCCAGATGGTTTCACAGAGAAGGGGGAGAAAATACCAGCTCTCTGAAAAATCTCTTGAAATACCACTGGTTATGTTTATTTTTGACATACTTGAACTTAATGGAAAATCTCTTGTTAATCTTCCATACCAGGAAAGGAGAAAAATACTTGAAGAAAATTTCAAGGACAATGAATATTTCAGGCTTGCAACCAGATTAATTTCCGATGATTCAAAGGAAATAACAGAGTTTTTCGAGCAGAGCATAGAGGATGGATGTGAAGGTGTAGTTGCAAAAAATATTTCAAACGAGTCGATTTACCGGGCAGGTGCCAGGGGCTGGCTCTGGATAAAATTTAAGAGAGATTACCAGAAGGAGCTTGCTGATTCCATGGATTTAGTTGTAATAGGTGCATTCAACGGGCATGGGAGAAGGGCGGGGACATACGGTGCACTGCTTATGGCATGCTATAATGAGGAAACACATGCATATGAATCTTTTACAAAACTTGGCACAGGATTCAGCGATGAAGTATTATTTTCATTCCCCAAACTGTTTTCAGAGTTAGTTCAGGACCACAAGCCTGCAATGGTTGAATCAAAAATGGTTCCAGATGTATGGGTCTATCCGCAAATTGTAATGGAAATTCAGGGTGCAGAAATTACTGTAAGCCCAATACATAGATGTGCATATGGGATAATTGAAAAAGACTCCGGTCTTGCATTGAGATTTCCAAGAATGGTAAAAATACGCAATGATAAAAACGCTGAAGATGCTACTACAACAAATGAAATTATAGAATTATATAAAATGCAGAAAAAAATAAAATAATTGAAGAATTTTTAATCTTCTTTGTCATCGTTTCTGTTATAACTGTTTCTTCTGTTATTGTTGTTTCCGTATCCACGGTTGCCATTTCCACGGTTTCCTTGATTGCCCTGATTGCCGTTTCTGTTGTTATAGTTATTGTACTGATATTCATATTCCTTTTCGCTCATATCAAGTTCTTCGCTTGGTTCTATTTCTTCTTCAGATTCTACCATGGTTCCGTATTTTCCTACGTTTAATCTCATGTGTCCTCTCAATAATGAAATATATCCGTTATCGATTTTAAGAATTTCACCATCTCTGATATCTTTGGTCTGATCATCCCAAAGTGTGAGTGTTATTTTTCCAGTATCATCAGCAACTACAACTTCACTGACTGATTTGTCTTCTCCAAATCTGGTCTTTATCTCTTTTGGCTCTCCAAGTACTACTATCTTTCCTACGACGTTAACACGCCTTGAGGAAGGAGTTAAATCCTTAATTTTGGTTATTTCGTCCATATTATTACTTCCTTTCATCCTTTCGGACTCTTAATAATATTTAACGGATATTTAAACATACGTATTTTTTATTTTTATCAGTATAAAGACGAATTTATTAAAGTTTATTTTTATATTTATAAACACTTATTTACTCCTGGAAGTTCTTAATTTTATTATGTTTTTTATTGTATTCAATGTATCTCATAAAAGAATTTCCTGTTATTAAAAATTTAATAATGTGGCTAAAATTTTTTATTAAAGTATAAAAATTTATTAATGGCCAATGTAATTATATAACTTATTCATCTTTTTAAGGCAAAATGAAAAGATGCATCACTAATTTTCGAATTGTATGCAATTAAAAATAGAACGTATTATTCTTAATTTATATTAACAAAATAGTTTTTAACCAGGGCAAATGGCATGTAATATTGTTCTTTATCTATTCTATTCCCTTATTCTACTTGAGTTGTAAAGTATCGAATTTAAATATGCATTTGCAATAATATAATTATAG
>NZ_JBBIRC010000073.1:0-3604 GCF_037442045.1 Ferroplasma sp.
CATGAATCATGGAGAAATGTTGAACTTGTCCAGAAATCTGGTGTTAAATTTGCGCTTATATCTGACCATCCTGTTATTCTGCAGAGAGACCTGTTCTTAACAACAAGGCATTTCCTGAGATTCGGTGCAACAAAGGAACAGTGTATATCATATGTTTCGTCAAGGCCGGCAGAAATTCTCGGGCTCGACAATCTCGGGACAATAGAAAAAGGAAAACTTGCTTCATTTTCAGTATGGAATAATGATCCATTTGTTCTTGGGTCTTATCCAAAAATTGTCTTTGGGGAAGGAAAAATTGTTCATCAGGAATAATATATAATTTATTTTTATAATGAATGGTTGTTAACATTTAGAAGATTTCAGCAATTACTTTGAGGAAAAGTCAAAAAAAGTTCCTAAAGTTCCGGAACCAACTATAAACCGCACTGATTCTGAAAATTTTATCAGCATTAAATTTTGAATTTATATAAATAAACTGAACATTCAGGAGCCGATTAGAACTTATTTACATGCACCTCAAGGTACACTTGCCCAATCAGTCTTATCCTTAAAATTGGATTATTCACAAATATATAAACTTTTTTTCTAAAGTTTTATCGTAAAACAGGATATATGCATAAAACAAATATAGAACATTTCTTATCTTGCTGTGCTGGATTTATAATCATGCAGAGGACGGGATTTGAACCCGCGAACTCCTTCGAGACTAGACCCTTAATCTAGCGCCTTTGTCCTAACTCGGTAACCTCTGCTCTTGGTTATTATTTCTAAATATATTAACTTTAATCAAAACTGCTGTAATTTTTCAGTAAATCATATCATTATTGTTAACACACATACTTCCAGGTTACCCAACATACATGGAAAAATTATAATTATAAAAATAAACTACCTGATACTTTATTAAACAAAATATAATTAGAGCAATATGATTGATAAAGATACTTTGGTAATATCAAATCCAGGCACTGGAAAAACAACCAGAATATCCAGTGAAGTTGTAAATTTAATTAAAGAGGGAATAAAACCAGAAAAAATTTTATGCATAACATTTACAAATAATGCAGTTTCAGAACTTCAGGAACGGATAAACAGCCAGCTGCTAAAAGAGAAAATAAAAAATATAACAGCATATGATGTGAACATTTACACTTTCCATGCTCTGGCATACCAGGAAATGGTTTCTTCCAGCACGAAAAATATAGTGCCGTACAATATTGCAAGATATTTAATTTATAAAAAATTGAGGGATGTAAAAGCATTTAATTACGGCAGGGATTATGTAATTAATGATATAGTTCCAAAATTTGAAAATGCAATAAGATACATAAAAAGCTTTGGCATAATGCCGTCTGATATAGAAAATAACAGGGAAATAATTCTTGAATCACTGGAAAACAAATATAATACTGGCAAAGTAAAAAATATAGAACTTGAAGAAGAAAAATATCTATTCGACTATTTTTACCAGGCTTTCAAATATTATCAGGAAAATAAGAAGGATTTTGATTTCAACGATCTTTTATTCGAGTTTTATAGGCTAAAAAATAAAAAAAAGTATGAATATGTATTTGTAGATGAACTTCAGGACGTAAATGATATAGAATCCAGAATTGCCCTTGAAGCTGGCAATATAAAATTCCTGGTTGGAGACAGAAAACAATCTATATTTGGATTTCAGGGCGGAGCACTTTCAGTATTTAATTCGCTCATAAAAAATAATAATATATCAAAAAAGAATATGACAAAAAACTACAGAAGCACGGACACAATAATAAATTATTCAAAAGAATATTATCTGAAATTTGAAAATGAAGTCCCTGAACTTGATAATTTTGAAGGGGTAAAAGAAAAAGGGAACAGGGTAAAAATTATAGAATCTGAATTTCCAGAAGAATCTATAATTGGAATCATAAACGAAATACCTGAGTCTGAAGGCAATATAGGAATAATAGCCAGAACAAATGCACAGATTGAAACCATTTCATCAATACTGGACAGATATGAAATAGAATATTCATCAGATTCAAATATACACAGCGTAAATGAGGCAAAAAAGGATATAACTTCATTTCTAAAAGGCCTGTTTTATGATGACCCTGACAGCATAATAAACGCAATTGTAACGCCATTCTCAGGCATATCACTGAAAGAGGCATTTAATATTGCAGAATCTATAAGGAATAATGAAATTACCATAGATTCCTTTGACAGTGAAAATCCATTCTTTTCATTGAGAAACAAAACTTTTACAAAAGGAAGCATAGTAAAACTTTTTGACGAAAGAATTCTGCCTGTTGCTTCTTCCATCAGCAGTGAATATTTTATCACCGCGACAGCTGTAATATCTTCCATAAAAGAATTTTTCGATACCGAAAGTGAATACAATAGGAAAAATTTCTTTGATTTTCTGGATTTGTCATATTCAGAAAATACCGGGAAACCGGGAACTTCAAGAATAATTCTCACAACTGTGCACAAGGCAAAGGGCCGGGAATTTGATAATGTTATATATCTGCCAAAAAAGCCAAGGAAATCAGATGCATACATTGATATTATTGTATCATCAATTATCGAAGAAATCAAACATATAAATGTGGATGACGAGCTTAAAAATGAAAGCATAAGGGTTGACTTTGTGGCATTTACCAGAGCAAAAAATAACCTGTGGATATGCACGTCACACAGGGATGCAAAAAACTACAGTATACCAGAATACTCCGAAATAATCATGGACGATTCCTCTCCTGGAAGATCTGAAATCCCGGTTAAAAGCAAATATGATGAAGCATATTTCAAATTTATAGCCGGGGATTACAGTGGCGCAAAAGATACCCTTTCAACAAAGGAAACATGGTTAAAAGATATTATATACAGTTTTTTTAAGGATAAAAATGTTCTTTCATACTCACTTGTAAGCCTTGACAACCCTTACTGGTTGTTAAAAAATAATATACTGAAATTGAATGAAAAAACAGATGCGCTTTATTACGGGCTCAACGCACACGAACTGGCTGAATCGCTCTATAAAGAAGAAATTAAAATGGAAATGCTGGAAGAAAAAGATAAGAAAGTGCTGTCAAATATAGAATCTGTGGTAAACCAGATTAAAGCAGCATATAACATGGAACAAATTGAAGCAGAAGTTTCAGCCATTGCAAGGGTAAACCAGATGTTTCCAGAATATGAAAATGAATCTGACAATATAATGTTCTTTGGGAAGATTGATGCAGTTTTCAGTGATGGCAAAAAATATGTAATACTTGATTACAAAACCGATAAAACTACAGATAATTCAGCACATCACAGGGTACAACTTCTGGCATATAAGCTGTTATACTCTTTAAAAAACGGCATTGGCATTGAAAATATAGATACTGCGATAGGGTATATCAGTTTGAGGGGAAAGATTAATACCAATGAAAATACAACGGGCATAGTTTACAAACAGCCGGATAAATATTCCGAGGCAAATCTAAAAAAATACATAACCAGATTTCTGGGTTATAAGAATGACCCGGGCAAATTTATAGAGGATTATTTAAAATATGACTGCACTGATACGCTTTATGAGCGCCTGGCACAGCTTTTACAATAATTTATA
>NZ_JBBIRC010000074.1:0-3586 GCF_037442045.1 Ferroplasma sp.
AATTTTATTATGACCTTTGAATTGTAATAAAATATTTTAGAATGTTATCTTGGGATAATTAAGGTGCCCAATAATACTTTTTTGCATGCGCCTCAAGGTACACTTGATTAATGGGCCTTATCCTTGAGTATGCAATGCCTGGCCATATATTTACTTTTTACTTGGCTTTAGCCACGAACTACAAACAAGGTTTCATGCTTCCGTGAACTCTTAATAACTTTTATACAACAATGTTATTTATACGACAATACAAATATAAAAATATTTATAGGAAAATATTTGATAGCACATTATGAATGAAGATTTTGCAAAACTAAAATCATATGCAGATTATATTGAATTCCCCTTCAAAGTAGATGGTTTAGATTCACGTATATTAATCCAGAAAATGGCTTATATATTGGAAAATATGGGCATGAACTTGCATTATTACTTTACCTGGTGGAGGCACGGCCCATATTCCCCACCTCTGGCAAATGATTATTATGAATGGTCTCGAGGAGATAATAACATCGCAAATGTTCCAATAAATGAGGGTGAAAAACAGGGGCTGGATCTGTTTAAAAATATTGTGGACGCCAATATCCCTTTGCTTGAAGCAATAGCAACACTTATGTATAAAAATTATGTTTACAGGGATTTGAATGAAGTATTGACATTAACAAAGAAACTAAAACCACATCCGGATGATGGCATAATAATAAAGGCCCAGAATAAAGCTAAGGAATTACTTTTTAAGCCGGAATATTTAACTGAAGAATTAAAGAAGGAAATAAATGAGTGGCAGCAATTTGATTAATATTTTTAATATTAAAATTGGCAATTTATATTATGTTTCTCTGAATGATGCTGCTGGCCATGAACAACAAAAATAAGGCCAGCGCTGATATTGGCAAAGCATGAGCAAACATCCTTGCTTCTCGTTGTTCCATTTACATCTACACTGGGATTAGCAGATTTCCCTATACATGTAAAGTTAAACGATCAAACAACAACGGATTAAATACGGATTCTATTTCAATGATATTTCAAATAAGATCTATTTCAATTGATAGATTTCAGAAGTACCTCGGCATTATCGGAGATAAAGACTTGGATTCGATTCTCAAAATTGTAAAAGATTTTATTAATATTTAATCCCGGGAACACATAACTATGGATTTAGCCATGGGATATGTCCTCTCCTCAGGTAAAATTAGGGTATAATCCGGCAAGGGCATAGAAGTGCCCACTGAAAACTTTCAGGCCATGAAATGACTGATCTTACCCATTTAAAGTTGCAGTGTATCATTAGGATGATATTCTGTTATAATTTAATCTATGAACCTTTATTTTATATGTTTTCGATTTCTCAAACATACTATTTCCTCCTTTCATTGCTTAAATAATCTTAATTTTATTTCACTGTTCCAGGATTATTGGAATATCGGGTTTTAGAACTTTGCCCTATATTTTCAAAATCTTAATTCTCTCTCATCCAAAGATAGTGAATTGAAGCTTTTATTTTAAATATTGTGATTATTATATAACTCCTTAAAAATATATGCAAATTATAATTGGGCATAATCACTGGAGTAACAGCTGCAATGGCTTATGAAGAAAGGATAAAATTAAATGGGCAATAAATATATTAAGGAACTCATTTCAGGATATCACACATTTATATGAATTCTTTAGCAAAAATAATTTTATTAAAATCGAATACAAGCGCCAGTTCATAACTGCGGTCCATGGCATTAAAACTCGAATGCGCTGTCCAATTTTCTGTATATTTATCAAATTTTAATTCTCTGATTTTCAGGTTTTCCACTTTCTGATAGTTTTCCATGATATATTTTCTGACAATGCCAGCAGCTTTTTCATGATTATCCATTTCTACTTATTTTAAAAAAATATAAAATATTTATCTATATTGCTATTGCGAAATACAAAAAGCATTATAATATTATAATACATTGTTGAATATGGAATTTAAATTGACCATCGATAAAATGGAAAGTTTAAAAGAAATTATAGCAGATCAGATATCAAAAATGGAAAGCATCCCGGCGGATTGCCTGGAAATTTCTGATATATTTTATTATTCTGGATTGAAGAAATGGACTGTTACAATTATTTTCAGTAAGGGGCAGAAAAGTTATAAAGCCAGCATGGATATCCTTGAAAATGGTGTTATCTCACGATTTCAGCAGAGGGAAAATTATGAGAATTAACGATTGCCCATTGACAAATGCCTTAAAGCCTTTAAAAGGAAAATGGGGACCACTTATAATCAAATATTTATCAATCAACGGAAACTCAGGGTATAATGAAATTTACAATTCCATGGAAAATATTACACCAAAGGCTTTAACAAATGCACTGCACATGCTTTGTAACTATTCAATAATACATAAAGATATAGTTTCAAACAAACCGGTTAGAGTAATATACAGCCTTACGGATAAGGGAAAGGCCATGCTGGCCCCACTGGATGCCATTGAAACTCTAAATGGGAAAAAAGGAAATGTTAAATAATAATTTTTTGTTAACGCTTTATGTCATATTACAGCAACGATTCAAAGAAAAAAATTAATACTTTATCAATGTTTCTTTTACTTGTTTCCATAGGATTTTTCATTGCGGTTTCATTAATAAACAGTATATACACACTGACAGCACATTACAGCATATTGTTCAAATTTGGGATTTTTATAGTAATCATCTTCGATATATTTTATGCAGCGATTATATTCAGTATTTACAGAACCGGGAAGTTTAATGTGACTGATAAATTTATATTCATGTCGCTTATTTTATTTTCTTTAATATTTATTTCAGAAATTTTAACTGAAATATCCACAGGGTCAACTATTTTTCCGGCTATTGTTGGATTTATTGCAGTGGTGTTTGGTTATATGTATTATTATTTCAAAGATGATGAGCTCCTTTCACGCATAATGATAATAATCGGTGCTGCGCTTGCATATATAGCTATGGCAGGGTATCCTCTGGTGCCATATATCTACATATTTGGAACATCTTTCATGAATTCTGCGCTGTGGGCCCAGGCCTTCATAGCAATGGAAATATTTTTAATTCTCGCATTTGTTTTTAAACCAATGCAGATGTTATCGGACTTTATGTCAAGTTCAGCAAAGCCACTTGCAACGTTTATTTTTGGCATAGGAATGATTATTACTGGAGCATCCATGGCTTCTTTCAGCACAGGTGTTTTGCCTGCTGCCCTTGGTGATTCATTAACAGGATTGCTCATCGTTGCAGGCATACTTGCATTGATATCAGGAATACTGTTCGTTATATTGTCTTTGATAGAATTTTATGAACAGATTATAAAACCCAGATTCCATTTTATTGGATAAAAATTATATTTGAGCATAGCATTATTAAATATGACTTTTGATGATTTGAATGATTATATAAAATATCAGGAAAGCAACAATGATCTTATAAGGATCAATGACGAAGTTGATCCGGAACTTGAACTTACATATATCCTCAGTGAAGAAGAACGCATAGGAAAAAAGAAAACTATGCTATTCACCAATGTTAAAGGATCAAAAATTCCAGTTTTAGGCAACATATT
>NZ_JBBIRC010000075.1:0-3524 GCF_037442045.1 Ferroplasma sp.
ACTTATAAGAGGTCCTTACATAAGGCTGTTAAATCCAATGATGGAAGGCACAACATGGAGAGAGTACTTAAACTCCCCATAAAATTATTTTTTTAATTATTATATTTTGTTCTATAATTTTTATAATCAATTATATGAAATTTACTGAGTTTTAAAATAATTTACCTGAACTTTTAAAAACCTGTTGTGAAAAGATAGATAAAATTAAAATATAAAATGAAATAAAATATTTATAGGTTAAAATGAATGAAACCATGATTTTTTTGCCGGTTCACCCTTCAACTCTTCTATTAATTCCTTTTCCTTAGAACTGAGATGTTTTGGTACCTGCAATTTTAGAACAATAAGAATATCACCACTTCCATGGGAAGTTAATTTGGGCATTCCTGAACCTTTTATTTTCAATACGTCATCCGGCTGGCTTCCTGCAGGTATATTTAAATTGAATTTTTCTTTAAATAAGACCACTTCAACTGTACCACCAAGTGCTGCAGTGGGAAAATCTATAGGTTCTTTTATATATAAATTATCTCCACTTCTCTTTATATTGGGATTGGGTTGAACGTATATAACTGCATAAAGGTCTCCAGTCATACCACCGAATGAGTTGCCAAGTTTCTGAGTTCTAAGCCGGGTATTGGTATCTACACCTTTTGGTATGGTTATCGAAATATTCTCCATCTTGGGTATATATCCTCTCCCAGTACATATTTTACATGGCGTTTTTGGTATTTTTCCCCTGCCATTGCATGTACGGCATACAATTACCTGAACAAAATTAAAAAATCCCTGCCCTCTGCTTAATCTTTCCTTCCCTGTTCCATGGCATGTTGGACATGTAACAAGAATGCCATTTTCTGCCCCGGTTCCATTGCATGCTTCGCACATGGCGTTTCTTTTAAATTTTATGGGTTTTGATACACCATAATATGCATCTTCCAGCGTTACATTGAGCTTTACATAGATATCCAGATCTGGTGAATTATCATAGCCTCCAAATCCGCCAGAATTGCCTCTGCTGAAACCTCCTCCGCCCCCAAATATTGTATTGAAGATATCATTTATGTCGTCAAAATGGGAAAAATCGTTCCAGTTGAAGCCCGCCCCACCAGCTCCACCTGCATCGTTGAAGGTTGTAGAACCAGTGGTATCGTATTGCTGCCTTTTCTGCGGGTCAGATAGTACTTCGTATGCTTCAGCAACCTCCTTAAACTTTTCTTCGGCTTGCTTGCTTCCTGCATTAACATCCGGATGATATTTTTTTGCAAGTTCCCTAAATTTTGCTTTTATTTCATCCTGAGATGCATTTTTGTCTACACCAAGTACCTTATAGTAATCTTCTGTCATTTTTGTTCATTAGTTTTCTTTATAATCTGTATTTACAGTATCATCCGAATCCTGAGTATCCTGTTCACCGGATTGTTCATTTGCCCCCTGTTCCGATTGTTCAGTTCCTTCTTCTGATTGCTGATTTGCTTCTGGATTTGGTTGCTGTGCCTGGGCTATTTTTGTATATACCTCAGTCATTTCTTTTGTAAGTGTTTCAGTAACTTCTTTTACCTTATCAACATCTTTCTTTTCAACGGCATCTTTAAGATCTTTGATTATTCCCTTTATTTTATCCTTTGTTGCATCGTCGAGTTTGTTTCCAGCTTCATTTATTGTTTTTTCTACAGTATAAGCCAGTGATTCGCCATTGTTCAAAGTTTCTATTGTTTCTTTCTCCTGCTTATCTTTATCGGCAAATTCTTCAGCTTCCTTTTTCATTTTCTCTATTTCTTCCTTTGAAAGTTTGTTTGAAGCGCTTATTGAAATGCTCTGGGATTTTCCGGTTCCCTTATCCTTTGCTGAAACGTTCAGTATGCCATTTGCATCTATATCGAATGTAACCTCTATTTGAGGTACTCCCCTAGGAGCAGGTGCTATTCCTGTTAATGTAAAGTTCCCAAGCGATACGTCATCTTTAACCATTGGCCTTTCTCCCTGGGCTATATGAATATCAACAGCTGTCTGCATATCTGCTGCAGTTGTAAATACCTGTGTCTTCTTTGTCGGTATTGTTGCATTTGCACTGATTAATGGTGTCATTACACCGCCAAGCGTTTCAATACCAAGAGTTAGTGGAGTTACATCAAGAAGCACTATATCTTTTATATCTCCCATCAGAATTCCTCCCTGAATTGCAGCGCCTGTTGCCACAGCCTGCATTGGGTCTACTCCGCCTTCAGGCTTTTTGCCGAAATAGTTTTCAACAAATTTTCCCACATAGGGCATTCTGGTTGGCCCCCCAATGAGTATAATTTTATTTATATCACTCTTTGAGAGTTTTGCACCCTGCAATGCCTTGTCCAGTGATGTTGCGGATTTTGTAACTATTGGAGCGATTAGTTCCTCCAGTTTTGCTCTTGTAAGTTTATATTCAAGATGTTTTGGACCATCCTGTGTTGCAGTAATGTATGGTAAATTTATATCAGATTCAAGTACGGTAGATAATTCTATTTTAGCCTTTTCTGCTGCGTCCCTCAATCTTATATATGCAGATTTGTCCTTTCTTAAATCTATGCCTTCCTTTGCTTTGAAATCATCTGCAAGGAAGTTGACTATGGCCTCATCCATATCAGTTCCGCCGAGTTTTGTATCACCGGATGTGGACATTACCTCAAAAACACCCTGACCAAAATCCATTACTGTTACATCAAGAGTGCCTCCGCCGAAATCATAGATAAGGATTTTTAAGCTCTCATTTAGTTTATCTAAACCATATGCCATGCATGCAGCAGTTGGTTCATTTATTATTCTTTTAACATTAAATCCAGCTATTGCTCCCGCATCCTTCGTTGCCTGCCTCTGATTATCATTAAAATATGCAGGAACAGTTATTACTGCTTCATTGACAGGTTCACCCAAAAATGCTTCGGCATCTTTCTTAATTTTCTGAAGTATAAAACCTGAAATTTGCTGTGGTGTGTATTCTTTTCCAAAGATTTTGTATTTGAAATCTGTTCCCATTTTTCTTTTCGCGCCATATACTGTTCCTTCAGGATTAAGAAGTGCCTGTCTTCTTGCAGGTTCACCTACCAGTAACTGGCCATCCTTTGTAAAGGCAACATAACTCGGAAAAGATTTCCCACCCAGTGAAATACCTTCTGCTGCTGGAATGGTTTCCGGTTTCCCAGAAATAACTACTGCTGCTGCTGAATTACTTGTTCCTAAATCTATGCCTATTATTTTACTCATATTTTTCACCTTTTTGAAACTATTACCTTTGATGTCCGTATAATATTGCCATTTAGTGTATAACCTTTCTGAACTTCTTCCAGAACTGTTCCATCCTCTCCCTGATCCAGCACTCCAACTGCTTCCATCAGGTTTGGATCGTATTTTTCCCCTTTTCCTTCGATAACCTGCAGCCCGTTGGACTGAAGCACTTTCAGGAGCTGAGATCTTACAGGTTCAAGTTTTTGATCATGGGCAATGCCTGCATCCAGTGTATCAAGAACAGGGAGAAGTTCCTTAATGAGATC
>NZ_JBBIRC010000076.1:0-3428 GCF_037442045.1 Ferroplasma sp.
ATAAATTTATAAAAATAACAGGATATGTTTTCATCATGTCTGGTGAATATTTATATACGTTAGTGTTATACTAACTTCTTATGGTAGATAGTAATAAACAAGGTCAATACCAGAATCGATTAAAAAAAGGTGAAGTTGGAGTATGGGGCGCTATAGCAGAGGAAATATCAGCCATGGCACCAGCATGTGATTCTATTGCATTTGTTGTTTCTTCAGCTGTTTTTGCTTTCTTTCTTACCCCGTTATCATTCATAATTGCTACATTGACAATGTTTCTTGAAGTTAATACATTATATCATCTTTCAAAACGGCATGCCAGTGCCGGCGGTTATTATGGTTATATAGCAAATGCCTTTGGCCCTGTACCTGCTATTAGCGCAGGGCTTATGTATCCAATGTATCAGATAGTGAGTACTGCCGCAATTCCTGTATTTGTAGCAGGCGTAGTTCTTCCAGGCGTAGTTCTATATTTTCTTGGAGTAGGCATGCCTGCATGGATATGGATTCCATTTATTCTTGGTTTTATAATAATTCCAATTATGATTGCTATAATAGGTATAAGGCCACAGATGAAATATATTCGATACGCTTCGTTTTTCGAATTAATCTTTCTAGCAATTCTTTCAGCAATAATAATAATCAAGGCACCGGATAATACATTGAATGTTTTCAACCCATTTGTCTGGCCCCAATACAGTTCATGGTTTTCCCCAGAGGGTGGGCCAGTAGCAGGTGTTGGACTTGGAATGATATTCGGATTAACAAGCTTTATAGGCTATGGTGGTTCAGCACCACTTGGTGAAGAAGCTACAAACCCAAAGGCAATTACAAGATCCCTTACTATAGGATTATTGCTTGTTGGTATTGTTTTAACTGAGGTTGCATATTCACAGATTGTTGGATGGGGTATACCGATGATGCAGACCTTTTCAAGTAGTGGGATTCCGGGCATAATTGTAGCAACTGCATATACTGGAATAGTTGGTGGTGTAATGTTTTCACTTGTAGCATTAAATTCTGCATTCTCTGACAGCGTTGCCATGCAGGCAAATGCAGGAAGGGTATATTTTGCAATGGGAAGGGATGGAATTATTCCGAAATTCTTTTCTTTCATACATAAAAAATATGTAACCCCGTCAAAAGCTCTAATGTTTGTGGCCATTGTGTCATCCATTGTAGCAATACTGGCAACATTTATAGTTGCAATGGGTGCAGGGGTTAGCCCTTACCATCTTCTTACAGACCGTGCGGACAACGCTGAAGTGGTACTGGCACTTACCGACTCATTCCAATTTTTAACAACAATGGCACTTGGTGGCCTTATAATAACCCACGTACTTCTGAATACAAGTGTTATGACAATGTTCAGGCGGTTAAAAGAAAAACATACCAATTTACATGACAAGTTCATTCATTTGGTAGAACATTACTTATTGCCAACTGTAGCAACAATAATATTCATATTCGTTTTGTATGAATCTGTTGTTCCACCAGTTTATCCAATAACCTACGCTGTGGAAATAATAGGTATATATACTGTATTTTCAATAATTTACGCATTATATATTAAGTATAAAAAGCCTCACCTTGCAGCAAAAGCTGGAAAATCGGTAAATCTGGTTGATGAAGAGCACAATAACAATTAAATCCTTTTTTTATAATCCGGTGAATACTTTATTAGTTCTTTTGTATAATCATTTTCCGGGCACTCCATAATTTTTTCAGTATAACCCTCTTCAATTATTTGCCCATGGTCTATAATATAGAAATAATCTGATACAAATGAAACTCTATTAATATCATGGTCAATATAAATTATGGAAATTTTATTTTTTAACTCTTTCAGGAAGTTCAATGTTTGGAATAATGTTATGGAATCCATCATTGAAAAAGCTTCATCCAGAACTATAAAATCCGGTTCCGGAATTATAGAAATTGCAAATGCAAGTTTCTGAAGCTCACCTCCTGAAAGAGAATTTGCGTATCTATTTTTATAGTTATTGTAATCCATACCTGCAAGTTCCAGTTTTTCCGTTGCTTTTTCCATGTTTATGCCATTTATTGATGCAGCGGTTTTAATATGCCACTCAACATTTTTTACAGGGTTCATGGCTATATAAGGATCCTGAAATACATAACGAATAAATTTTGGATTTTTTTCTTTTTTCCCATTATAAAATATTTCTCCAGAATAATCGGTATCGTAACCTGTAATCACATTTGCCAGTGTGGTTTTTCCCGATCCGGATGAACCAGTTATACCGTTGACAATATTATTTTTAAATATTGTTGAAATATTGTTCAATGCATAAAAATCACTGAATTTTAATCGCCCTCTTGGAATTTTATATTCTTTTGAAACATTTTTAAGTTCAATCATTTTTCCACCCCGGATATCTCATGCATCGGAAACAATGTCCATTTATGCATTTATATTCTATTTCTTTTTCACATGCTGGTTTCAGGTAAGGGCAATTGCCAATAAAAACGCATCCGGAATTTTTTTGATTGTTTACAGGAATAAATTTTCTGTTGCGGTTTGAATAAACGGGAACGTATTTAAAAAGCATATCTGTAAATGGATGTTCAGGATTTTTTAAAATTTCACCATATTCACCACTTTCTATTATCTGGCCGCCGTAAAGTATATAAACTCTGTCGGCAATTTCAAAAAGAGAATTAACATCGTTACTTGATATTAATATCGAAGTGTGTGCTTTTATATTCTTCAAAAGTTTAAGGAATTTATAAATGGATCTGGAATCCAATCCTGTTGTCGGCTCATCCAGAACAAGAAGTTTTGGCTCTTTTAATAAAGCCATTGCAATTACAACTCTGTGCCTCATTCCGTCACTTAACTGCGTGGCCTTCATTCTAAATATTTCTGGATTGAGTTCCAGGTCTTTAAATAATGATATCACTCTTTCTTTATCAAAAGATTTCCAGTTATAAAGTTTTCCTATCTGGAAATTAACGGTTTTCAGTGGCTTTAAGCTATTTAAGGAATCCTGCTTTACATAAATTATAGAATTTCGGTAGTTCCGGTAATTTTTTTTGTCATATATGCTATTTCCTTTATAAAGGACATTTCCGTTTCTGGCATAAATATCGCCAATAATTGATTTCATCAGCGTTGTCTTGCCTGAACCATTTGGCCCCAGTATCCCAACTATTTCGTTTTCATTAATATTCATATTTATGTTTTTTAGAATTTCTGTATATCTTCCATCGTTATAATATCCAGAATTAAGATCGATGACCTCAATCATAGTTCTCTATTATGCCCATATATATAATTATTAGTATAATGCTAATTCATATTTCATTCAACTTCCAAAATTATTATAAAATAGTTTATAAATAAATTTATTGGCCTCATTTTGAATATATAATGAATGCTGATTTTAATTGTTCATAAAATCGATATA
>NZ_JBBIRC010000077.1:0-3425 GCF_037442045.1 Ferroplasma sp.
ATTCAAAATGTACAGTACATTGCTGATAGAAGATATGGACTATATTTCTGTTATAACAATCAATAAGCCGGATAAACTTAATGCACTTGGGAATGATGTTAGATCCGAACTCTTAAAGGCATTTAAGCACTTCAACGAAGACCCGAATAAACGCATAGCAATATTGACTGGAAAAGGCAGGGCATTTTCTGCAGGTGCTGACCTGTCATTAAACGGTGATTCAAAAGTGGATATAGAAGAAGAATTATCAAGTTCGTTTCATCCACTTTTAAAGGAGATAATTAACAGCAAAAAAATCTTTATATCTGCAATAAATGGTACGGCGGCCGGGGCAGGCATAAGCCTTGCAATGGCATGTGATATGGTTTTCGCATCAAAAGAAGCAAAGTTTATTATGGGTTTTCAGGGCATAGGGCTTGCTCCTGATACCGGGCTTATTCTGATACTCTCAAGGCTTGCAGGTGCAAAAATACGCCCATATCTGCTTTTCGGAGGCAACTTTAATGGCTCTGAAGCCAGTGAAATGGGCCTTGTAAATCTCTCAGGCAATCCATTATCGGATGCAATAAAAACAGCCCAGAAACTGTCTAGAGGCCCATACATGGCATATTCAACGTCAAAACTGCTTGTGAACAAAGCACTGTATTACGATATGGATAATTTCCTGAAAGACGAAAGCAAATTGCAAAATGAACTTTCTGCCACCCATGATTTCATTGAGGGCATATCCTCTTTTAGCCAAAAGCGTGAACCAGAATTTAACGGGATGTAATTATATTAATTAAATGTAAAATCTAAATAAATTACACTATTTTCGTTTTTGCAAATTAATATGTTTTGATTGAGTTATACATATTATCCCTTTCTACCGGTATCATATTAATCTGTTTAATCGAATTGATAATAAATTCTTTTCTTAAATTGCCCACCTGTTTTCCAGTAGCCGGTATGACCTTCTCATCATATATTGTTCCTCCCCAATCATTGGCACCAAACAATATTGCCATCTGAGCCATTTGCATGCCATTGGTTAGCCACGAACTCTGTATTACAGGCAATTCTTTGTTAAAAACTATTCTGGCAATTGCAATGTTTTTAATTACTGATATTCCACCTGTCCTGTATTTATATCCTTCTCTGGCAAGCTCTGTATTTCCAGGTTCAAAATTCCATGGCGTAAATGATAAAAATCCATGATATTTTTTCTGCAATTCAAGTATTGAAAGAAGATGATGAGCTTTATCCATAGAAGTTTCAAGATGGCCAAACATCATTGTAGCTGATGTATGTATTCCAAGTTTGTGCGCCTCTTCCATAATATCCAGCCATTCTTTGCCGCTGGATTCTGGCCTGCCCATTTTTTTTCTTACACTTCCATCAAGGATTTCACCACCTGCTCCGGGAATTGTTTGAAGCCCATTTTCCCTTAATTTTATCAGCAAATCTTTTACCGGTACATGTGCTTTCAGTGAAATAAAATGAAGTTCAGATGTGGATAGCCCGTGTATTCCCAATCCTGGAAATTCATCCCTTATCCTGCTGAAAAGACCGGTATAATAATCAAGGTTCAGAAATGAATTAACACCTCCCTGAATAAGAAGCTGTTTTATTCCATACGGTTCATAATACTTTTTAATTTCATTAACAACATCGTCTATGGAAAGTGTATATGCATCACTGTCATCCTGTTTCCTGTAAAAAGCACAGAAATGGCAGCGCACATTACATATATTTGTATAATTTAATATGAGATTGGAAACAAATGAAACCTTATTTCCTGAGATTTCGTCTGTTATGCCTCTTGCAAGTTTTCCAAGATCTTTTAAATTTGCAGAATCATAAAGTGAAACAATTTCATTTTCATCCAGGGTATCACCATTTTTAACCTTATTTTTTATGCTGTCCATATAACTGTAAGAAATCATATTATATCATCACTTTATTCAATAAATATGTATCTCATTTAAAAATTTTTAGCCAAAAACAATGTAAATTAAAACAAGTTAAATCATTCATTAAGTTTGTCTGCGAATTCTATGGTTTTCAGAACACTATCATTGAAAGAATAATCCATAACTCTATAGTATTCTTCCATTAATTCTTTTTTAACGTTAAACTTTAAATAATTTCTTTCAACAGCTTCATGAATGTACTTTTTTGAATCTTTAATATGCTGGTCAAGGCCTTTTATTTTATCTTCATCAATTTCATTTAAGGATGCTGAAACTGCATAAACCGGTTCCATTTCATATAATTTTGAAAATTCAAGGCCAATATCCAGTATTATATTTGCTGTTCCTGAATATGCTTTTATTGCATCATCGCCTATTACAAGCGCATAATCGGAATCCTTTAAAAGATTTTCAGAATCTGTATATTCCGATTCTTTTATTTCATAATTTATCCCCATTTTTTGAAGCACAAGTTCCATATAAAATTCGGTGGTTTTTGTAAGCGATGTAACATTTATTTTTATGTTATCTTTAAGATATTTATATTTCGATACCAGTATTGTTGATATGCTGTTTGCTTTTGTATGTATATTCATGCTTTTTATTAATTTCAATTTATCTTTATTTTTTAGATATGTAACAAGTGATACCATTCCTATCTCAGTTTTGCCATTTATAACATCAAAATAATTTTCCTTAGCACTTTTTCTTGTAATTTCTTCAGCAGAAAATGTCATGGCAAGTGGATCTGAATGTGATAAATTAATAATATTTATCATATTAATAATACTCCTTTATGTTGTAAAATGTGTCTCTCAGTGCCGGAATCTTTCCAGTTTCTTCTATTAAATGGTTTAATTCTTCAACGCTGCCTGATGTATGCCTGTTTGTTGCACCAAAAACCTTCTCGCTGAATGCTGTACCAACAAGGTCACTGCCACCTGACATTAAAGCTATCTGTGCCAGCTCCTTTCCAAGTGCCACCCAGTAAACACTCACATTTCTTATGGATTTTCCAAGTATTGCCCTTGCAAGAGCATATACTCTTATGTCTTTATCGCCAGATGCTGCCATTCTAACTTTCCCCATTTTATATAATGGTGTATTTTCTATGCTGAATTTTAATGGTATAAACGATAGGAATCCGGGCTGCTCCAACTGATTGTCTCTTAATCTTATCATGTGGTTTATAATATCATCATAATCCTCTACAGTGCCATAAGTCATTGTTGAGTTTCCTTGAATCCCCATGGCATGTATTATTTTTGCATCCTCAAGCCATTTCTCGCCTGAAATTTTCTCAGGGGTTGTTATTTGTTTTCTAATCTTCTCATTGAATATTTCTGCTCCGCCACCTGTATGTGCATCCATGCCTGCATTTCTGAACCTTTCCAGAATTTCAGGAATTGAATTTTTTGTTGTCCTTGCTATAAAATCTATTTCTGGTATTGTAAATGTTTTCAGAGTAATATC
>NZ_JBBIRC010000078.1:0-2948 GCF_037442045.1 Ferroplasma sp.
AATAAAATTATTATTGCCTGAAGAATACTTGCAATAACAAGGGCATAGAATATATAAATAATGCCTGTAGAATAAATGAATGAACCCATTAATGGCCCTATGGCCCATCCTATGTTTGATAATATCCTGTATATAGAGTAACCACCTTCTCTGTTTTCCGGCTCTGTCACATCTGAAATTAATGCACTTGCAGATGGATATACTAATGAACCTGAAAATGATGAAAATATAAATAATATTATTGTTAATGTATATAGATTGAATAAAAACGTCAGTGCAATTGACAGATAAATAAAAATGCCTGATACACTGCCAAGCATTAAAGTAAACTTTCTTCCCTTTAAATCCGCCAGGTATCCGCCAAGAATGCTGAATACCATAGACATTAAAGAAAGCATTGTAAATATTAATCCGACTATATACACTGCTAAATGCAGGTACAGACTCAGGAAAATAGCCATGAAAGGCCACGAGGCACCCATTCCAAGTGATCTCATCATAGAAGACAGGCTTACGATGACCACCTGTTTATTGTGAATATCAGATAAAAAGGAAACCATTAGAGGACATTGCAAATCTTATAATAATATTATTTCTAGCACTTTAATAAGACTATAAAGAATTAAATATTTCCATTGCCCCTAAAAAGAATTGCCGCCAAATATACAGAATTTGCAAACTAAATTTTAAATGGTATGAATAAATATTTATCTGTGCCTATTAGTAGAGAAAATATTTCTGATGATAAAAAATTAAAGAGAGTATTATCATCATGGGACCTTTATTTTCTTAGCCTTGGGGCAATTATAGGATCAGGATGGCTTTTTGCAGAATCAGCCTCTGCCGGTACAGCAGGACCTGCTGCTATTCTCTCCTGGGTAATAGGTGGCTTAATAGTTCTTGTAATAACGCTTGTTTATGCTGAAATAGGTGCAATGATTCCAAGAAGTGGATTTATTACCAGATATGGACATTATTCCCATGGAGGAATTGCAGGATTATTTTTCGGATGGGCTTATTTTGCTGCAAGAGTTGCTTCACCGGCACTTGAAGCCGAAGCGGCTATAACATATGCAGGATCATACATAACAAAGCCAGCGTTGATATATTATGCAAAAAATCCACTGGACCCTTCAGCAAGTGTTACACTGTTAAGTGGCTATGGCATACTTTTAGCGGCTATTTTGATTACTGGCTTTTACTTTTTAAATTATTTTGGCGTTAAATTAATGGGGAAAACAAATCAGGGCATTACCTGGTGGAAACTTATTATTCCATCATTGACAATTGTATTGATGGCACTTTTCCTTTTCCATGCAGGGAACTTCGACAATCCCTCGCTCGGTGGCTTCCTTCCCCACAATAATATATCGCTTGTATTTGAGGCAATTTCCACAGACGGAATAGTATTTTCGTATTTGGGATTCAGGCATACACTGGATTTTGCAGGTGAGGCAAAAAATCCACAGAGGGATTTGCCCCGTGCGCTCATATACGCAATGCTGACTTCCATTGCAGTTTATATTCTTCTTCAAATTGTGTTTATTGCAGCGGTAACCCCAACTGCACTTGCATCATCAGGCGGGTGGCTAGGGCTATCCTCAGCATCTGCAGGGGCATACGCTAAAAGTGTAGATGCAGCACCATTTGCATTCCTTGCCAGGTCTTCAAACCTGTCAATTTTAATGGTTCTTACATATCTCCTTTATGCAGATGCATATATCTCACCTTCTGGGACATTGAACATTGCTGCTGGCACTTCTACAAGGTCTCTCTATGGATTGGCGGAAATTGGCTATTTCCCTAAGAAAATAGGAAAAGTCAGCAAGAAAACGGGAGTTCCAGTATTCTCCCTGTTAATAAGCCTTATTCTTGGCCTTATCTTCCTGATACCACTTCCTAGCTGGTACGTTGTTGTTGGCCTTGTTTCAGGTGTTGCTGCATTTACATATATCCTTGGCGGTTCCACATTGATGGTACTCAGGCGCGAAGCAAAGGAAATGAAAAGGCCATTTAAGCTTCCTTATGCCAGTATTCTGGCACCCATTTCTTTTGTAGGCGCTTCCTTGATAGTATACTGGACAGGCTGGCCAACAGTTGGTTATATTACGATAATTATCTTCGCAGGTTTTGCAATATATATTATAATGTTAGCAATGCACAAAGTTGAAAGTATTTTCACCGCAGAGAATTTAAAAGGAGGCTTATGGGTCCCTTTAATGCTTATCATGCTAATGCTACTTTCATACCTTGGAGAATCCAATTTTGGAGGAATAAATCTATTCCCATTTCCATATGATTTTTTAATAGTTATAGTTGTTTCACTGGCATTTTATCTGCTTTCTGTAAAATCAGGTTTCAGGACTTCAGAAATTACAGACATGATCGAATCCGGAGAGCAGTATATTACAGAATACACAAAATAACAACTTTACAAAAAAGTTTAATTATATATTATAATGTCTGAAATTATGGAAAAAGTTCCGGAGAATAAAACATTAAAAAAAGGTGCAGCTGGATTTTATCCATTGCTTGGCCAATCAATTGCCATGATATCTCCACTTGGTGCCGTTGCTGCAACAATGACAGGCGCTGCTGAATTTGCAAAGGGCTTTAGCAGTTAAAGGAAAATATTAAATATTATTGGGGAATATTGATGTAACATATGGAGAAACTTTTCACACTCAGGGATGCCTGCAGGCTCTTGCAGATCCATCCCACAACGTTAAGGATGTGGGACAGGGAAGGCAAGATCAGATGCGTGAGAATGCAGAACAATTTTAGGAGGGTACCTGAGAGTGATATTAACAGAATCCCCGGAATACAGAACGGAAAGGCTTCGTACATCTATGCAAGGGTTTCCTCAAACTGGCAGAAGGAAGACCTTGATAGGTAGATCACCAGGCTGAAATCCGTTTCCCCGGGGTCAGAGGTCTTTTCCGACATAC
>NZ_JBBIRC010000079.1:0-2934 GCF_037442045.1 Ferroplasma sp.
ACCATTCTATTGTTTCTATATGAAAGCACAGATTGTTTGCCCATGGCCGCTGACCTCAACAGGAGGTTCATTGCAATTAAGGTTTTTCCAGATCCGGGTCCGCCATGAATTACAAAGTTGCCGGTTTTGCCCGATGAAAGCGCATCTATAATTTCTGAATATGGCTCCAGCTGTTCATTGAAAAGGCCATAACCTTTTACTGCCAATGACCTCATTGCCCCTTCCTTTATGTCATTATAATAAAGCCGTACAGCATCAAAAAGGTTTTTATTTTGCCTGTATTTGCCTGTAACAAATTTCTTCAAATCATCGCTGCAATATCCAGGGTCCAGATAATTTTTTAACTCCTTTATTATTCTATCCTGTTCATTTCCCAAAAAGGTAAGTTTGCCCCTATTTTCAATATTTTTTATATTATATAATATAACCATGGAATTAATGTGATAATCATTAATCCCATCTACACTGTATCTTATTTTCCCTTCATAATTTAAAACCTGGTATTCTGGATTTACCTCTCTTTTGTTATCCGCCCGCACAAAATAATCGTCAAGAATATTCATGGTTTTCCAGCCTTTCATTTCAATGAGTGTTATTGATGGAGATTTTAAATTACCTATCAGTACTGCATCGGCCCTTTCCGCTCCGGCAGGAATAATATATTCAAACACTATTCCTTTATTTTGCAGTTTCAAAGCCAGGTTTTTTATATATGCAATAGATGTTTTCCATGAATTGTAAAGATATTGCCCCGGTTCAGCATTGTACATTTCAACATATTTTTCTCTGATAAGGTCAGCGAAGCTATCGTTATATTCTTTTAAAAAAGTTTCTGTATCATTGGAATACAGGTAATTCATATAAATAGAATCAGTGTGTATTATTTATTGATTTCCTTTTTATTCTGTTAAAATTCATGATATATGAACAATAATTCAATATTTATCGAATTTACAAAAATATCAGATGCAGAAATATTCTGCTGCTTAAATGCAATAGATTTAATATCGCCCAGCGTTTCCTTTATTTCTTCCAGCTCATTTAGTTTAAATATCAACACGGAATATACAAATATGGTGCTTTATGCCGAGGATATAATGAGAAAGAACTGCCAGATAGTAGATGGTTCTATAAGCGCTTTTGAAGGTTCCAGAATAATGGCTGAAAAACAACAGGGCTTTGTAATTATAGGTAAAGAAAATGTGCCTGAAGGCATAGTTACTGAATGGGATTTTATAAACAAAATTTTATCTAAAAAAATTGATCCGTCTAAAATTACACTTAAAGAGATCATGACATCTCCCCTTACTTCGGTACCATCAGATACTCCGATGGAAAAGATAGCAAATTTAATGGCCGGGAAAGGAATAAGAAGATTGATTGTGGTAGATAATAATAAATTATCTGGCATCATAACATCCAGGGATATTCTAAAATTCTTCAGCGAATATGTATCAGATATGGTTGAAATAGCCTCAAAGTTTGGGATAAGATAAAATTAAATTTTTTCAGGGGAAGCAGCCTTTTTGTGCACCTTATTGTCTTTTAAGTTAAACGCAACAGATATTGCTATTAACAGTGCCATTGGCAATAATGTCAGATAAATTGCAATTTTTATATTGTATAACTCGGAAATCAGGCCAAATATAAAAGGTATAACAAATGCAATAACATCCATGATTAACAGAAATACTGAATATACAATATTCATATATTCAACATCCACGCTTGCGGCAATGTAAGAAGTGGATAATGGAAATATGGCACCATGTGGAAATCCAAGAATAAGCAGTGCTGCAATGAACATAACAATGCCCGTGTCAATACCAACCAGCAGATAGCCAAGAATGCTTGCACCAAATGCAGCATACATCAAAAATTCCTTATTTTTAACCTGCCTGAAAGACAGTATTAATCTTGACATAAAAGAAACTCCATAAAATAAAGCCAGCAAGTAAAGGAAAATTCCCGGGGATATTCCATCATATTCCTTTCCGATTATGCTTCCATAGGTAATAAGCAGGATAAAAGGAAATGCATATGAAATATTTCCAAACATGGCAAAAAGAACTTTCCCCTGTTTTAATGAAGTAGAAGCTCTGGAAATAATTTCCTTAAAACTTCTTGTTTTTGTCGATTTCGCAGGGATATGGATCCTTGTTGACAATACATACATACCTGTGGAGGAGAACAGTGCGATAAAGAAAAATATTACAAAAGCATATCTGACATTTATATAAGATAATATTAATCCTTCCAGCAAAACCCCAAATATAAGGCTCAGTGACAATGCTGCAGTATATGCGGCTATATACCTGTCCCTCTTTTCTGGCGGTGCAATTGCATTTGTTACTGTCATTAAAAGCGGCTGGACAACGCCCATGGATAACCCGGTTATTCCAGAGAGAATAAGTACCTCATAAATATTTGTGGAAAATATATAAATAAATATTCCAAGTGTCATTACAAGAAGAAATGCAAATATTACTTTTGGCGTTTTATCAACGCTTATTCTTCCATTTACGAATATATTCGAAGCCATAGCTCCTATTCCGTAAAACGTAGCTGTCAACCCAACAAAGAAAACATCAGCATTTATAACATATTTTGTAAAAACAGGAACAACGGTCATAAGCATATTGGTTGAAGATCGCATGGTAAATGTAACGGATAATAGCATGATAAAATTTATAATTAAAAGTTTCCCCTCAGCATTTTTCACCCTTACATTATTGCAAATAAATATTTAATCTTTGAAAAATTCGTTTTACTGTCAAAGTTTTTATTATTTCGTGATATAAAGCTCCATGGTAAAAAAAGTTGCAGTAATTGGATCTGGAATAATGGGACAGGGAATAACACAGGTATTTATCAAGAATGGCATTGATACGTTGTTAATTGATATTGATAAAACAATACTGGAAAATGCAAAAA
>NZ_JBBIRC010000080.1:0-2844 GCF_037442045.1 Ferroplasma sp.
TTCTGGATATCTGTAACAGGTTCAGGACTTCTTCGGCTTTCATTGTTAACAGCATACATGTCAATAGTACATAATGATATCATTATAATTCATTATATCCCATTTTCCATTTTTTTGAATCTCTTGTTAATATTTCTTCGGCAACAGTGTATGGGTCACGCTCAATTAGCCTTGATCCGTAATTTATGTTATCTATATAATTTGAATAATAATCGTATATAGTTTCCATTATAACCATTTTTAATTTCTTATAATACTTATCATTTCCCTTTTTTTTCTCCATTTTCAATATATTATTTACCAGTTCATCATAATTTTCACCCGTTATGGAATTAACCCCTATAACAGGTGTTGAGATCTTATTGCTCATATTCAATGATTCTCTTATGTCCTTAATTGCAAAATACGATCCTTCCCTGTCTATTTTATTGATTATAAATATATCGCCAATTTCCATTATGCCGGATTTGATTGCCTGTATTTCATCGCCAAGGCCAGGAGCAAGTATTACACATGTTATATCTGCTATATTCATTATATCAATATCCGATTGCCCGGAACCCACTGTTTCCAGTATTATAAAGTCGCTTCCAGATGCCTCAAGAATTTTGGTTATGTCCCATGTATATTCAGATAAGCCACCGTTGTAAAGCCTGTTTGATATGCTCCTCATATATATTCCCTTCTCGCTAAGGTTTGCCTGCATTCTTATCCTGTTTCCCAGTATTGATCCTCCGGAAAAAGGGCTTGCAGGGTCTATGGCAAGGACTGAAACTTTTCCATGTTCAGCCAGCAACGGGGCAAGATTGCTTATTAAAGTGCTTTTTCCAACTCCAGGAGGGCCTGTAATTCCTATAATTTTGGCATTTCCATTTTTATATATCCTGCTAATGATCTCCTTTTTTATTTCATATCCTGAATTCTCTACCAATGATATGGATCTTGCAATGCTTCTGTAATCGCCGGCAAGAATGCCGTCGGTGAGCTTTTCAATATTCATCTTCCCTCAATTTCCTGATTTCTTTTGCCCTCTTCTTTACATGGTTTATGATTACATTAAGTGGAGTTCCGGGGCCAAAATTACCGGATATTCCCATTTTTTCCAGTGCAGGCTTGTCTTCATCAGGAATTATCCCACCGCCAATCACTGCTATATCTATTACGCCACGTTTTTTCATGATTTCCATAACATTTTTGAATGCTGTCATATGAGCACCATTTAAAAGGCTCAGTGCAATTACATCAACATCCTCATTAATAGCTGTTTCAACAACTTCATCTGGTGTCGGCAAAAGGCCTGCATATATAACATCCATGCCTGCGTCCCTGAATGCCCTTGCAAGCACAAATATTCCACGATCATGACCATCTATTGCCGGTTTTGCCAGTAAAACTCTAATTGGCGCTTCAATATATTTTCGGTTCTTTCCACTGTCCAAATACATCCCTCCCTACATTTGATATTTCTTCAAGCGTGCAGTAATCCCTTACACAGTCCATAATGTAAGGCATTAAATTTATGCTATCATCTTCCATTGCATTTTTGAGATCTTGAAGCGATTTTTTAACCTTGTCCACATTTCTCTTGGCCTTTACGTCTTCAAGTTGGATTACCTGACCCTTTTCTGCTATATCTGTAATTTTCAATACATTAATAGGTTTTTCATCTTTATCAACATATTTGTTTACTCCTACTATTATATCATCCTTATTTTCTATTTTTAATTGCTTTCTGTATGATGTATCTGCTATTTCCTTCTGTACATATCCAGATTTTACAGCATTAAGTATGCCCCCCATTTTTTCTATTTCAGAAAAGTATTTGTAAGCTTCAACTTCCATTTCACAGGTTAATCTTTCAAGATAATAAGACCCTCCCAACGGATCTATAACATCAGTAATTCCAGTTTCTTCTGCAATTATCTGTTGTGTCCTCAAAGCAACCTTAACAGCATCATCGGTTGGCAAAGCCCACGCCTCATCATAGGAATTTGTATGCAGACTCTGCGTTCCCCCTAGAACAGCAGCCATTGCTTCTATTGTAGTTCTTACTATGTTATTAAGGGGCTGCTGCCATGTAAGTGTATATCCTGATGTCTGAGTATGAAATTTCAAGGCCATGCTTTTAGAATTTTTTGTATGGTATTTTTCCTTCAATACTGTGGCCCATATTCTTCTAGCTGCCCGAAATTTAGCTATTTCTTCAAAGAAATTTATGGAGGAATTGAAGAAAAATGACATTCTTGGTGCAAAATCATCCACATTTAAGCCAGCTTTAATTCCCATTTCTATGTAATAAAATCCATCTGCAAGAGTAAATGCCAGTTCCTGGACAGCACTTGAACCTGCTTCCCTTATATGGTATCCTGACACACTTATATAATTCCATTTCGGTACATATTTTGTTGAATATGTAAGCATATCCCTTATGAGCCTTAAATGTGCTTCCGGCGGGTACATCCACTCTTTCTGTGCAATATACTCTTTCAATATATCAGCCTGTACGGTTCCGGCTATACGATCCAGAGGTATCCCTTTTTTTTCAGCCAGTACAAAATACATGGCCGTTAATACTGCCGCAGGTGCATTTATTGTCATTGAAGTACTTACTTTTCCAAGATCAATGCCATCGAAGATTCTTTCCATATCATGCAGTGATGAAACATTTACTCCGCACTTTCCTACTTCACCCTCCGATCTTTTACTGTCGCAGTCGTATCCATAAAGTGTTGGCATATCAAAAGCAATGCTCAATCCTGTTTCTCCATTCTCTATAAGGTACTTTAAACGCTTATTTGTGTCGTCAGGTGTTCCAAATCCTGAAAACATTCTCATCGTCCAGTT
>NZ_JBBIRC010000081.1:0-2425 GCF_037442045.1 Ferroplasma sp.
AGTGGTGCTGTTATCCCGGCATAGTCCATTGCAGAGGCTCCTGTGAATGCAAACGGCCCTGCAGGTGCAATAACCATAATAGCATAAAACACTAAGCCCCAAAAAGTCATGCTATTTTTATTAAGAGAATTGGCCATACTTATTTCATTAAAATTTCTTATTTCAATCTTGGCATTGTTTGGAATATATGCCAACTATTAAGCATCCGTAAATATAAGATCAATAATGCGATATTTTAGGTTTTAAAAATTTTGCTTCTTTACACTCCTGCATGGGTCACAGATTTCTAATCGTTCTGAAAACTCAGAATATAGAACAATTCAGGCGATTTGCCATTCTGTAGCAGTATGTTTACAGTTTCCCTGTCCAGCAGAAGAATAAACATAGCTCGCAAAATACCACTAAGATATTGAATAATGTTCATATAGAACCTCAATTATGGATAACGTATAAAAAAGTAATTACAAATAAAATTATATATTATATGCCAATTACTATCCATATTTCAGTAGTTCATTTTAGCGTAGTTGTTTAATGCCGCGCATTTAAAGGAGGTTATTTATTATGTATAAAAATAAGTTTATGGGGTTTACTAGTAATGAACTCCTTCAGATTTCGGCTGCGTGGGGTGGATGGATACTTGATGGCTACACGTCAATAGCATATTTGCTTGTGTTTTCTTATATGAGTGTATTGATTTTTCCAAAATATCTTGGTTATCTTGCAATCGTATTAACTCTGCTTCCTGTAACGTTTGGGGCCGCTGCCCGTTCTCTCGGCTCAGTTGTTCTTGGGAATTTTATTGGTGATAAAAAAGGGAGAAAAAATCTTCTCAGTATTTCTATAGTAGGATTCTCTGTGCTTTCTGCGGCTATCGGGTTGTTGCCAACATATTCTCAGGCAGGCATCGCTTCCCCAATTTTGCTCTATGCTCTTCTATTCCTTGATGGCATTTTTGCTGGGGCAGAATATGGTGGAGGAACAGCACTTTCAATGGAAAGTGTCAGGCCGGAAAAAAGAGAGCAGGCCGGTGCTTTTGTACAGTCTGGATTTGGCACAGGATATTTTCTAATAGTGTTTGTTGAAATACTTTTATTGCAATTTATGGGAACCTCTGCATTCGCTTCCTATGGATGGAGAATACTGATGCTTACTGCAATAATACCGGGAATGATAACTCTTGTTATAAGGCGCCTTTCACATGAAACAAAAATATTTGACGAAATGAAAAATAGCAAAGAAATTGCGAAATCCCCGGCAAAGCAGATGTTTAAAAATCGCAGAAATATAGTTTTCGCCCTTATGATTACTTCGGGTCTCCTGTTTATGAATACAGCAACAGGGTCATTTTATCCAGTAATAGGCAGTGCTGATTTTCTTAATTTAGGTTCTGGCCTGCTTTACGCATTATTAGCAATAAACTTCTTTTCATTGCTTGGTGTCTGGACTGGCGGAATACTTGCAAAGAATTTCAAGGACAGGCGCAGCCCCATGATTATATTCTCATTAATGTTTACCATTCCAACTGCAATATTTGTTCTTTTTGGATATACAACCAATATTATGGCATTCACTATTGTTTTTTCAATCCAGCTGTTCCTTGAAGCTTTAATATTTTCGGCATTGCCGGTATTCCTTGCAGAGGCGTTCAGCAAAAAATTCAGGGCCACAGCAATCGGGCTTATATATAATGGTGGTGCCATAGCTGGTGGAACTGCAATCATTCTTCTAACAGCCCCGGCCCATATAATTAATATAAAGACTCTCTGGATTGTAGAAATGTATATAGCTGGAATAATACTGATACTTGGGCTTGTTTTCTACAAAAAACAGGAAAATTCAGGTGATCCTATAGAAAATTAATTCATGCAATCAAAAAATTATACCTTTCAATTTTGATAATTTAGAAAGCTTTACTCGGATATTTTGAATGATGATACACTGTATAATGCGTCCAGGTTGTGAAATTTGTTAAGCATGTTAACAGGCTCCTCTGGAAGTTATTATCTTCTTCATGCTTAAACTTCCTGGACGCAACCCAACACCCTCTATCCCGCCCTCTAATGATTCCGGGATTGCTTTTCTTATCATATTGTATGAAGCATTGGCATCTGCATTAATTATTATTCCTTTAGATGTCCTGAAGATCCCCCTTGATAGCCTCTTTCCTGCATAGTTATTATGATGTTCTATTGTTTCGTTATCAGGGAATGATGCTTTGCCTGTATATGATTTATCGATAACTATGGTTTGTATGCCTAATTCTTCTCCCTTGTGTATTATTCATGGATATGAGGATATTGAATGGTGTTTGAACAAACTTCCGGTTGTTTCTTTTACCGATATTTACATTCTGTTTCCAGCCTTCGTTGTGCCACCTAACAGGTATTCCTATGCAGTTAGCATTGGAATAATCGATAATAAA
>NZ_JBBIRC010000082.1:0-2214 GCF_037442045.1 Ferroplasma sp.
AAACATATAACAATACGTTTGAACAGCTAACAGACATCTGGGGTGCACCTCTTGCCCTGGCTGAATACACATCAGGAGATACCATATACAATAATTTCTTCAATACAGAAATAACTGCATACAGCCCGGATTACTCCATATACTCAGGAAATTATGAAGTTTATATCAATATGTGGAATATAACAAAACAGCCTGCATACATAACACACTATGTTAACGGATTTGCACTGAGAGGCAGCATAATCGGCACATCCTATCAGGGCGGAAACTACTGGGATAACTATAATGGAACAATACCGTACACAAACGATGGGCTTATAGCCTATGGTGGAGATTATGTGCCATTGTACTATAATTTCATGTTTTTCCAGTTTTTCTGGTGAAAGAATTTTTATCTTTAATAATTTTAATTTAATATTTTATAAAAATTTTATTCTTTCGCATTAACTTTCTTTCCGTTAGAAAGCACTTTTTTCAGCATTGTATCATACTCTTTTAGAATGTAAGAATATTTTTCATTGTTCCTGACAAAGGTTTTCATTGAATTTGTATATGGTGCAAGGATCTTATTTGTGAATGAATTCATCATTATATTTATTGTTTCCAGCTGTTTATCAGATAAATAGACCTTTCTTTTTAATTCATCTATTTCATTTTCTTTTATAATGTCTGCAAATTTATAAAAAGCAGATATTATCTCATCTGATTTCATTTCGTTTATTTTATTTGAATATAAAGCAAATTCATTTTTTACTATATCTTCAGCTTTTTTGATTTCCATTCTTCTTTGTTTCCTTGTTTCCAGGGCTTTGCTGTATATTCTGTCAAGGTCATATAATTTAATAGCTATATTATTGGCTTTCTCGATATTTGGAGGATTTGATAAATCTATGAATATTTTATCCTTATCTGCATTTAAATAATCTTCCTTCTTTATTATGTACTGCTTTGAAGATGTGGCAGTTATAATTATTTGATTTGAATTTATTAATTCGCTTATATTGGATATGCCGCAATAATAAGCACCATGCTTTATTGCCAGTTCCCTGGAGTGATCAATATTCCTTCCAGCAACAGTAATCGTTGATCCTGAACCTGCCAGATAGTTTAAAAGGGCTGTTGCCATTTTGCCGGTGCCTATAATGCATATTTTTTTAGCTGATATGCCATATTCCTTTTCTATGATTTGAAGGCTTATTGATGCTAATGATGTTTTTCCATGTGCAATATCTGTCATTGTCCTTACATCCTTGCCTACCGATAATGCTTTCTGGAAGGTATATGACAGAAACTTATCCGACTTTCCTCTTTTATTGGACAAATCATATGCAGATTTGATCTGGCGCAGAATATCATTTTCCCCAAGTGCCATTGATTCAAGGCCTGATGCAACCTTAAACAAATGGTTCACAGAATCGGGGTACTCAAGATGAACGGCACCTTCAATAGTGCCAGCAATGCTGGTTTCTGGCCGAAAATAGATCTCAACGCGGTTGCATGTAATAAGTATAATATATTTATTTATAGTTCTTGATTCCATCATATTTTCAAAATACTGATAATCTTTTTTAATTAAACTGGAAAATAGTTCTGGTGTATCTTTATAATTCCATGAAAGTAATTCTATATCTCCCATATTAACATTTAATAATGGCAATTTATTATATAAACTAATTGAAAATTAAACAATATTAGAATAAAATATTTATTAGTAAACTATTTTTGCATGAATATAAATAAAAAAGCGTAAAAGCAAGAATGGAATACATTATTAATGGATAGTATTGACCATGAAATCGAAGAACTGTATAACCATAATAAGAGGATATCTCCAGCAAAGTTTATGACTATTTTATTATCAGTGCTTGGTTTCAATACTGCAATTATTATTGCATCACTGTATGAAAACGATTTGCTGATAAGAATGATTCTTGAAATATTATCTGGAATTGTCATGACGTCGTTTTTTGTCTGGTTTTATATAAGATTTCTAAGAAAATAAAAAATGTTTATATAAAACAATGAAATTACGGTATTACCACGCTGCCCCGATAGTGTAGCGGCCTATCATACAGGCCTGTCGAGCCTGTGACACGGGTTCAAATCCCGTTCGGGGCGTATGTTACGTACCAGGTTGCGTTTTGACCCTTCTGAAGACACTGTAAAATCAAGCTTTTTCATGTTACTGCGCAACGCCGAAAATGCATCCACTGC
>NZ_JBBIRC010000083.1:0-2200 GCF_037442045.1 Ferroplasma sp.
GTCTACAAGATAACGTGAAACAAGAAAGAATACCTGTGCAACTGCAAGTGTTGCTATAACCATTCCAAACCACTCTGAACCGAATATGTATAAATATTTATTTTTCAATAAATTCCATTTCCTTTTGACTATATAGTCAATAATTATTTAAGTATTTTGACTGTTTGGTCATATTATTAATATACCGGTGAAATATTAATATGTATATGAAAAATGGCAGGAAAGAAAGAATCTTAAATTCGGCAATAAAAATATTTTCAATTAAAGGTTATAACGGAACCAGCATGGACGAAATCGCAATTGATGCGGGCGTCAGCAAGGGACTTTTATTCTTTTATTATAAAAGCAAGGAAAATCTCATTATCGATGCTGCACTGAAATCCGTTCCACTTGAATTAATGAACTCTATGATAAAACAAAACTTTTCTGATTCTGATAACATATTATATGAACTTGGCACTGAATTCTTAAACTCATATTCTAATAATGAATTGAGGAATCTCTTTCTTTACACAATCAGTTCTAAAAACAAATATAACGAATTAAATGCAAAACTCAAAGAACTTTGTTTTAACAGCTTTGAAATAATATTCCAGAAGGTTGAAATATTTACAAAGCAGAATTACACTCTTGCCAAAAAAAGATCATTTTTTGGAGCACTTATATGTTATCTTATATGGTGGGATGACAATGGCGAATCCATTAAAAAATATGTTTCTGATCTTGTCAATGATTTTTTAAATTAATAAACATTAATTATATTTTCAATATTCCTGTTGTAATGATTGCCCTCTGGAAATTAATCAGATGTTTTAATTCACGGTCAGGCATAACTGTCATATAATCTTTGGAAAATGTTATTTCTGTATCCCATCGTGGGTGAAAACCGGTTACTATAAATTTGGTCTCACGAATATTAAGATCATCGGGAAGATCGACGTATGTTCCTACCATGCCATCGGCATCAAGCTTTGTATAACTGCTAAAAGTAACATTATATATGATTTCTTCAGATTTATAATCAACATTCTTTGCTTTTCTTGCGTTTGTAATTAAAATATTTAAAATGTCAGGTGACAATATCTTAATGCTTCCTTTAGGAAAATCCTCACCAATTCCATTATAATTCTTTTTTACCTGATTCTCAAATGCATCCAACTCATTAGACATGAATACACGATTTAAAAATACATATAAACCTATGTATTAACTTTATAATTACATTGGATGTAAATTTAATCTATGGCATTCGCTGATTATTTCTGACCCAAATTTCTATCAATTCAATTAGTTCATTTAAATTATATTTACTATTGCATTTTAAATAATTTTTATGTTTAAAATTAAAAAAATGAATAAAGCCAATAAAAAGAATAGGAAAATTAAATAGGTTTATTTTCATCCTTACTTCTAAATTCCATCATTTCTCCATTACTATAAGTTCTAAAATAATAATTAAACTGTTTTTTCCCATGTCTTGCAACACAGTTCCGGCTGGTGCTGTAATTACCATGCAATTCCACTTCATTGAGCTTTTTCCAACCTGTTTCCTCTTTTACCTTTTTGACCATATCTTCGAATATGTCCGCACAGATATTGCAGCAAAATAACATTTTCTGGCCATCAATTTTCCTGTAATATTCACCCCATGTAGAATTGCAGAGCGCACATCCAGTTTCATTGTTTGTTTTCAATTATTTCACCTCTTTTGATTCTGGCTTCAAGATATATGCCAAATGCATATGTTGATAAGATACAGGCATCCTGAATATCTTCTATGCAATAATCCTGAGAATATTTTTCAATCAGGTCAAGGGCATTAAATGAGTGTGATACATCTTTCGTATATCCTTCTCTGAGAAAGTTTTTAACGGGTTCTGGCACCTCTTCATTTTTTAATATTCCCGGATTAAAATAATCTATTTTAGCCCCATACCTGCTTAAATCGCTGTTTGCTATGAGTTCCAGAGAATGCATGGCCATCATTAACTGGATCCAGTTGCAATTTAAAGCCATTTTCTTCCATCGTTCAATTGCGAATTTTGTTCCCTGGAGTGGCGTTTCCTTATAAATCTCCTCCCTTGGAATCCCATAATATTCTGCAATAAGAAGAAGCAATTCTATATGCGCTTTCTTTCTTTTACTGCCATAAAATTCGGATATTATGTTGCTCAATTCGTAATTCTGAATCTCTGAAATA
>NZ_JBBIRC010000084.1:0-2002 GCF_037442045.1 Ferroplasma sp.
CTTCAGAAAATGGAAACAAACAAAGAAATTATTGCTTATATAACAAGATTTCAGGGGAAAAAACTGGGAATGGAAGAGGCAATACTTGGCCTTGACATTATGCCAGAACAGTATACAAGAACTCTGGAGAAACTCAGGGAATTGAATTTTATTAAGAGCTTGTTCTCAACATCCGGAGACCATTCAGCAATTGCAATAATTATATCAGAGTTATATGGAAAATCAATGAATGAGTGCATATCTGAAATAGAACATACAGACGGAGTAAGGAACGTATATCCTTCTATTGTGAACAGCACACTGAAATAGAAATAATATAGATAGATTTATTAGTGAAGTAATTATCAAAAAAAAGTATGTTAAATATCTGGACGGAAAAATACAGGCCAAACAAACTCTCGGATGTCATAGGAGAAAAGGAGAACATAAACAGATTAAACGCCTATGTAAAAGATAAAAATATACCGCATCTAATATTTGCAGGTTCCCAGGGAACAGGAAAGACTTCTACCGCAATAGCACTTGCAATTTCATTATTTGGAGATTCATGGAAAGACAACTTTATGGAATTAAACGCTTCGAATGATAGAGGCATAGACATAATAAGGGAAAACATCAAAAATTTTGCCAAAATACGGCCATCTAATGATCTGGGATTTAAAATAATTTTTCTTGATGAAGCAGACCACCTGACAGGCGATGCACAGGCTGCTTTGCGAAGAACCATGGAAATGTTTTACAATACAACCCGTTTCATATTTTCATGCAATTATTCATCGAAGATTATACCGCCAATCCAATCCAGATGTGTTGTACTGCGTTTCAAGCCTATTGACCGTGATTCAATGGTAAACAGATTGAAATATATAGCTAAAAACGAAGGTTTTGAAATAGATAATGATTCCCTGGACGCAATTTATGAAATTTCTGATGGTGATATGAGAAAGGCAATAAACATACTTCAGGCGGTAAAACTATCAGGAAAAATAACTGCAACTGCTATATATGAAATTTCAGGTGAAATCAACAGGGACGAATACAAAAATCTTATGAATATGGCAATAGAGGGCAATTTCAACGATGCACGGGATTATCTTGATAAAATGTTAATAGACTATGGATTATCTGGCATAGATATAATAAAAGGCATGCATTCATCCATACGTAAAGAGCAGATAGCTTATAAACAAAAACTTGAAATAATAATGGCACTTGCTGAAGCTGAATTCAGGATAGTTGAAGGCGGAACGGATAACATACAGATGGATGCGCTTCTTGCCAAATTATCATATATCGGCAGTGAAATTAATTAGGGCCGGTAGATCAGCGGTAGATCGCTTGCTTCGCAAGCAAGAGGGCTCGGGTCCAAATCCCGACCGGTCCATTCTAATTTTGAATCCTAAATCCCCTGACTCATCTCCTGCTATCTTTTTCTTTCTTTGCTTTATATATCACGCCAACAATCAGAGGAACAATAGACAAAATGAAAAGAGATTCGCTAATCTGGAAGATTGTAGTTGTAATTTCCCTGAAAATCTCAATGTAATAGAAAGACAGGACTGCTATTCCAATATACATCTCGATGGTGATGATTCTGTTTACAGTGTATAAATCATAAATTACCCTCTATCTTTCTGGATGACTGTCCAGAAGGACCATTTTTGACTTCTGTTCCTTTGATTCATCAAGATCAGGAGTGGAACATTGGCAGGACCATTTGCAATCCAGTGTTATTACGTGACCTGTGGGCCAGTGTGGTAAGTTGTATAGCTTTGCTCTTGTAATATGGTGTTTCCATTGCCCGTCGAAAAAAACAACTTCATGACCGCAGTTTTTGCAGACGCCAAATTTTAATCTCACCATGCTCTGTCTATTCATTATACTGCCTGTGTATATTTATATTTTTGCAATTAAATAACTCTCCCACATACCTGTATGAATGTGTATATCACAATTTTTTCAAATTTATAAATGGTATTCTCTTAAAACTTTAATCAAATCC
>NZ_JBBIRC010000085.1:0-1906 GCF_037442045.1 Ferroplasma sp.
ATACCATAGCATGGAGGCTTCTCAAAAAATTGTATAAATTTGCACTGGATGAAATGAATAGTATGAAGCCAGAAAAAATACTTGATATAGGTGCAGGCCCTGGAAAACTTTCAATAATGGTTGCTAAGAAATTTCCCGATGCAAAATTCTTTACAATTGACCCATCAGAATATATGGTCAAAGCTGAAATAAAAAATTTTGAAAAGGAAAATATAAAAGCTCAATGCAAGCCCGGCAGCAGCAGGGATATACCCTTTGGGGAAAATTTTGACCTGATATATACAAGCCTATCATTTCACCACTGGAAGGAACGGGACAGCAATATAAAGTACGTGCTTTCAAAATTAAATGATAATGGTACATTTATGATAATAGAATTCTTGCAAGATTATTATAAATCACCTTTATCTTTAACCAGAAAGCATTCAATTTCAAAGCAATATGCCGAATCATTAAAATTTGATGGCTTCGAAAAAACAGTAAATACATCTGGCAAATTTATATCTATTAAATTCAAAAAAGTTTCATAATTTTTATTCACCGTTAAGTTTTTTTATTAATTCATCAACCTTTGTTTCAACATCATGTGACATTGAAAGAGTATCAGGCCATGGCCTGTTATAATTTTCTGCTGGTGATTTTTTTGTTGCATCTATTCCCATTTTTGATCCAAGATTAAATAATCTTGCCGGATGGTCAAGGGAGTCCGTTGGTGTGTTGGGTATCATAAAAACATCGTTTACGGGATCAATACGTGTTGTCATTGCCCACATAACCTGCTTCATATCATGGACATCTATATCATCATCAACAACCACAACAATCTTTGTAAACATCATCTGCCCTGTTCCCCAGATTGCAAACATGACTTTCTTTGCCTGCCCCGGATACCTCTTTTTAATGGAAACTACTATCATGTTGCTCACAACGGTTTCTTCAGGTATATTCATATCAACAATCTCAGGTATCTGTATCTGTATTAATGGCAAAAACATTCTTTCTATAGCCTTTCCAATTCTTACATCTTCATGCCATAATTTTCCAACAATGGTTGTTGAATAAATAGGATTTATTTTCTGAACCACTTTCTTGATATGGAACACAGGAAAAGCTTCTTCCAGTGAATAATAGCCAGTATGGTCTCCGAACGGCCCTTCTATTCTTGTTTCAGCAGGGTCAATATAACCTTCAAGCACCAACTGTGAACTTCTTGGATATTCAATATTGACAGTTTCACCTCTAATAAGCTCAAGATGCTTTTTTGCAAGTATTCCGCGAAATGAGAATTCATCTATGCCATTTGGAAGAGGAGCTATGGATGAAAAAAATGTTAATGGGTCAACGCCAATTGCAACTGCAACATCCATGATTTTTCCTTCATTTTTGTATTTATCCATGTGCTCTGCACCGCCCTTGTGTATGTGCCAGTGCATCCCGGCAGTTTCATCATCATAAACCTGCATCCTGTATGTTCCCACATTTCTTGCACCAGTATCAGGATCTTTTGTAATAACAACAGGCATGGTTATGTAACGCCCGCCGTCATCAGGCCAGTTTTTTGTAATTGGATAACTGGAAAGATGGGGCGCTACAACTTCAAATTCAGAATTTTTTCTATTGTATATCTTTGGCTTAATTCCGCTCATCTCTTTTAGCATTTCCAGCCCTCTGGATATCATGGATTCTGTATCGTCAGGTATTCTCACTAAATTTTTTAATTTGAGGCCTATATTATATGGTGTATCACCAAGTATTGCCTCAATTTTTTTATCAGAAGAAAATATGTTGCCTAAAACTGGAATTTTTGATCCTTTAACATTGGTGAATAGCATAGTTTTCTTTTTTCCTATGCGTTCTTCTTCACTGAGGATATATGTAAGTTCAAGTTCCGGATCAACTTCGTCAT
>NZ_JBBIRC010000086.1:0-1887 GCF_037442045.1 Ferroplasma sp.
GCAGACCATATGGCCATGGCGCAGTCTGCTGATCAGTTCAGTTCCGGAATATTTACCCTTGCAGGGATATTTCTCGGTGGCTTTTTTATTTACCTGAAATATTCAAGCGTTTATATCACGCTGATTGGTATTTCCATTTTTGCATTAATGATTGTATTCATGCCAGGAACAATAAAGGTTTCCCAACGTAGAAAAGTAAAAAATGGTTTCAGAAGCACAGTAAAAATAATGAAAAATATCGTTCCCTTTCTACTTTTAACCATGCTTTTGAATGGAATGTTTGTTGCAATTGATGTCTTTGCTTCTGGCCTTGTTTATATTGTAATGCATGCAAGTTCAGTATATTATACATTTTTTATAGCTGGATTCCCAGCCGGAATGCTTGCCGGTGGGTTGATATCAATGCATAGTTTTTACCGCAAATATCAAAATAGCAAAAAATTAATGGCGGTTTATATATTTTTGACTGGAATTATCTTTGTTTTAATATCATTTAACAGGATTCCATTTATGGATGGCATATTTACATTTTTATCTGGTGTAATTCTTGCATTTGTCAATGTTTATATTGAAACTACAGTAATCAATGCTATCCCGAGCAGCATTACTGGAAAATTTAACTCATTAACTGCAATGTTTTCAGTGAGTTCTTCTCCAGTGATGGCATTTGTTTTTGGTGAACTTTCAGAATTTCTTTATTTTCCATATATAATTACACTGGTAGGCATAATAATGGCTCTTTCAGCCCTGATAGTGGTAAAAGTTATGGATAGCTTCAGTAATGCCATGTCAAAAATTCAAAATGAGAATCCTGAACTCTTTTAAATAAAATATTATGTTTTAGAGGATTTTTTTATTCTGGAAACAAAAACATAGGTATTTAATAAAGCATAAAACCAGAGTATGATCAGCATTGCCCAGATAAAAATAAAAACATCTCCGAGAACAGCAATTCTTGTAACAGCCTCCAGTTTAATGGTTGAAGTTGCAAACAGGCCTAAAGGAAAGCCATATGCCCATACAGAGAGATAACCAAATGTTTTTTTCTGGAACAGCAGTATAAAGACTACCAGGAAATTCCAGACTTCAAAGCCCCATAAAAGTATTGAAATAAATTCTACAGTTCCAATATTAAGTACCATATGCCCTATTACAGGCCCAAAAGATGTTATTGATAATAAATTTATAATGATAAGGCTGGAAACACCAACAGGCAGCATTGTAGTTGGCAGTGTAGAATTTGATTTGTTTGAAACGTGCCCTGATAAAGCCACCGATCCAATAAATATATAAAGAAAGAAGAATATTCCAAGGCCCATCAAAACAAGAAAATAGATGGATTCAGCAAGATTACCATGATAATATCCCATAAGCGGTGTGGCAAGAAATATGCTTGTTCCTATAGAAAGTGGCGGTATAATTATTGCGTAATTTATTTCATTTTTGTCTATTTCTTTAGTGTACAATCTGTATCCTAAAAGCACTCCAAGAGTCATTGCAAGAAAATAGCTGAAGAAATAATTATACAGTGAAATTTGCGCAAGAAGTTTTGTCATGCCGATCAGGTCTATTAAAATATGATTTATTATAAAGGATATTATAGGTATTAATGCAATAAAACTGAGCCTTGTTAAACTATTCCAGTGCGTGAATTTCTTATCATGGGCAGTAACTCCACGCAAAGACCACAGGGCGAATATTACAATAAATAATATAATGCCCAGGCCAAAAAATACTTCACCTATATATTTTAATTCAACGTCTACAAGATAACGTGAAACAAGAAAGAATACCTGTGCAACTGCAAGTGTTGCTATAACCATTCCAAACCACTCTGAACCGAATATGTATAAATATTTATTTTTCAATAAATTCCATTTCCTTTTG
>NZ_JBBIRC010000087.1:0-1849 GCF_037442045.1 Ferroplasma sp.
TTTCTAACAGCAATTACCATTTTTACCATGGAACATCCTTCATTTTAAATTTATATGCTAGTATATTTACTCCCCTGTGTATTGGCGGCGTTATTATTAATATTACTGCTACTGGAATAAGGTCTCCGTAAATTTCCATAAAAAATCCTCTTGCAAATATAAAAACCATAAGAAATGATACCATGACAAAGGGCCACTGATCCAGTATTGATCCTTTTGCACCGCGTTTCATGCCTATTCTTCTTTTTATGAATGAACCAGTTATGTCTCCAGCAAGTGATCCAAAGCTCATTGGTATGAGAACAAATATTGCTGCTATCAGAGTTTTTCCATAATCAGGATAAGGAATTTTTAATGCAATAACAATATAATAAATTATAATTCCAGAAAGTATGCCTATTAGAGAACCTCCAATAAATCCTGACCAGGACTTGCCATCGCCAAATATCCGTTTTCCGTGGTATGTTTTACCTTTATCTATAATAAAATGCCCGCCAGTTATAACTGCCCCAGGATTGGCTATAAACGCCGGAAGAAATAGAATAATCCCATAAATTGAGAATAGAATTATATTAACCATAAGTTTCAACTGCCTTGAGTACGTCTGCCTTTGTTATTATTCCCTTAAGCTCTGTCCCGTCAACTATAAGAACGGCATTTGAATATTTTAAAAGTGGGTATATCATTGAAATTGGACTGTTTTTATCAAGCTGTGGAAGGACATTGCCCATAACTTTCTTGATTATTAAATGTTTAAGTGATTCGATGCTTGTGCCTTTTATCAACATATCATTTATATTAGATTCAGTAATTGTGCCTATAATTCTTTTATCGGATGTTACAACAGGCAACTGCGAGTATCCTTTTTCCCTCATTTTATTCAGTGCTGAAATTATAGAATCGTTCATTTCACATGTATCTACATCCTTTGTCATAATAAGCTCAGCTTTTATGTCTATATCCTTGGCGCGGTTTCCTGAACTGTTAAGGTATTCAAAAATTTTCCTGACCTTGTCATATGCAGGATTTATTTCACCTTTTTCAAGCCTGGCAATATATGACTGGCTTACACCGCTTATGCGTGCCAGTTCCTTCTGGCTTATACCCAGTGATTTCCGCATTTTCCTTAATTCTTCAATACTCGGAAGCATTTATTCTAAATAATTAATTACTATTAATAATTATTTAATCCCTGATAACATTTTTTATAAATAATAATTTATAACCATTAATTATAACCTTTTAATGTTCATTACAGTAGAAGGCATTGATGGCTCCGGAAAAACTACACTTGTAAACTCTTTGAAAGCAAAACTGGATATGTTTCATTTTACCAGAGAGCCAACGGATAAATTTGAATTTGCAAAGCTTAAAACCTTAAGCAATCAATATAACTCATTTTATAATTTTTTCCTGTTTACATATGACAGGCTTGAACATCAGGAAGAAATAAATCAGTACGAATATGTTTTATGCGACCGGTATATTGTATCCTCAATAGCATATGAAGGGCCTATGCTTGAAAAATTTTTTGGCAGTAAGGAAGAAACTATTAAATGGATGATGAATGTATCGAAAATGCTGAAAATTCCAGATGCAATAATATATCTTGATGTATCCCTCCCAGTTGCACTCAAAAGAATAAAAGATGGAAGAAAGGGATTAAATTTTAGGGGCAAACAACTTTCAAAACTTGAAGATCCTGATAATTTGGATACAATAAAAAAGTATTATGATTATTTCTTTGACAGGATAGATATCTTTGTTCAAAAAGAAGTAAAAATTTTAAAAATAGATGCAAATCAAAGCCAGAGTAACGTTATCAGTAGTGCAGAAGAAATGATAAAAA
>NZ_JBBIRC010000088.1:0-1804 GCF_037442045.1 Ferroplasma sp.
TTAGACGATAGTAAAGTAAAATTATACCATATAAGAATAGCTACTTTATCATCAGCAGGTTCTCTTCTGGATGGTTATGATATTTCTGTAGTTTCTGTTGCAATTCTAATTTTAACTTCTGAATTCAGTTTAAATGCACTTGACCAGACTTTGTTGTTAGGTTCAACATTGATAGGAATGATTTTTGGAGGCGTATTCATAGGATATTTAACAGATAAAAAAGGAAGAAGAAAATTGTATATGCTTGATATGGCTTTATTTATTTTATTTACAGTTTTAACTGCAATATCATTTAATTTTACCGAACTTGTTATTTTTCGATTATTTTTGGGTGTTGCCATAGGGGCAGATTATGCAATAAGCCCAACTATTATAGCAGAATTCGCACCAGTAAAACACAGAGGGCAATTGTTAACATTAAATGGAATGTTCTTTTTTATAGGAGCTGCTATTTCATATTTAGCAGGTTTTCTATTGATTCCAATAGGAGAAATTTCATGGAGGTATCTTTTTTTAATTGGAGTTATCCCTGCAACAATTATATTGGTTTTGAGAACATCTGTTCCTGAATCTCCAAGATGGCTTGCCAACAGGGGAAATTATAATGATGCTGATAAAACAATGGAATCACTGGGGCTTAAAGTCAATAATAATAAAATAGAGCCAGAAAAAAATTCATTTAAAAAATTATTTCAAGGAAAATATTTAAAATATACAATTTTTATTTCCATAATCTGGTTTTCTTTAGACGCAGTTGCGTATGTTCTTGATTTAATAGGCCCTACAATACTGGAATCACTGAAATTATCGGCTTCCGCTGCATCTGGTACGGCAGCCATTGTTGCCATGACAGCAATAGTGGGTGCAGTCATAACCTTATTTTTAATAGATAAAGTTGGAAGGAAACCAATAACTTCTATAGGATTTCTGGGGATGGCAGTTTCATTATTTTTTGCAGCATACAGTTTTATTTATTTTCCGAATTTATTTTTTATTGTTATAATGGTTATTTTATTAGAAATTTTTGAGGAACTTGGGCCAGGGATAACAACTGCAATTTATCCACAGGAACTTTATCCTACAGAAATACGGGCAACAGCACAGGGCTTTGGCACCACAATTAGCAGAATAGGTGCTTTAGTCGGCATTGGATCTTACATGATAATAGCCAGTTACTATGGCAATGGCGGGGGCCTTATATTTTTGTGTGCAGTATCACTGATTGGGTTAATAACCGTTATTTTAATGGGAACGGAAACAAAGAATAAATCACTGGAAGAAACAAGTTCCTGAATTTATTTTTTATTTGTTAATTCCATAACTATATCAGGCCTGTCAGAAGCAATAATATCAATACTGGCATCAATGCACTTTTTTATTTCCTCTTTTGTGTTTGGAGTCCATGCAGCAACTTTAATATTTGCCTCGTGGCATTTATTAACATATTCTTTCGTTAATCCTTCATAATTTAATGATATTATGTCTGCTTTGCAGCTCTTTACCATATACACAGGGTCTACGGGAAAACCAGCCAGTAAAGCCCCTGTAATTATATTTGGAAAATATTTTTTTATTTCCAATAATGCTTCGTGGAAAAATGATATTAAAGCACATCTTTTTGCCAGTTCTGGCCTATCTGTAAACATTTGCAATAAAGCATTTATTATTCCAGGATCTTTTAATTCAATTATTAAATCAATATCAATAAGGTCAAAGATGTCTTCCAAAGCCGGTATATTTTCACCATTTGGCAATTTTATCTTTGAAATTTCATTATATGTTAATTCCGAGATATTTTTATTTA
>NZ_JBBIRC010000089.1:0-1769 GCF_037442045.1 Ferroplasma sp.
GCCGGCCCGCCTGGATCAGTAAATTCAATCATTGCAAATGAATCACTTAAATCAAGACTTCATGGAATGGGTGTTGGATTTGGTGCAATGACTGCGGATTTAACATTTTTTACCATAGTTTATTTGACAGATGGGATAATAAGTGAAACAGTTCTGAAAATTGTATACATGGTCGGTGGCATATTCATGTTTTATCTCGGTATATCTATAATAAGATCCAGAATACCATCAAAAACAAGAAAAGGGAATTATTTCCTTGGTTTAACAATGGGGCTTACAAATCCATTCCAGATTATATGGTGGTTTACAGCTGGTTTTTTTCTATTAAAGGAACTTAGCATATTTTCGGTTACAGGCTTATTCACAGGCATTGTAATATGGATATTTTCTTTTCCTTATGTAATATGGCGTTTTGGAACTGGATATGAAAAGTACATTAAAATTGCTTCTGCTGCAATAATATTCGGTTTTGCAGTATATATATTATATGCAGGGACATTATTGATTATTTAACAATTAATCTCTTATTACTCTTTTCCCATTAATTGTATATCTTTCCGTGAGTAGCAAATTTATTGAATATACAAGAGATTTATGTTCCTCCTCATGTATTTTTTCTTCCAGTGTTTCCGGTGTTTCATAATCAGATACTTCCACAACTCTCTGGTCTATTATCGGGCCATCGTCAACATCATTTGTTGCAAAATGAACTGTACATCCTGAATACCTTGCCCCGGATTTTATAACAGCCTCATGCACCTTTTTTCCGTAATAGCCTTTTCCCCCAAATGCTGGAAGAAGAGACGGATGCAGGTTTATGATTTTATATTTGAATTCATTAATTATAGAATCTGGAAGTATTTTCATATATCCATCAAGAATTATAAGGTCAGGTTCTTCTGCTTTAAGCAAAGATAAGATTAAATTATTGTAATCCCTGCCCGCTGCATCTACAAGAACTGAAGGTATGCCATTTTCCTTTGCCCTCTGAATTACATATGCTCTTTTATTGTTGCAGATTAATTTTGAAATTTTCCCATTATTAATAACGCCATTATCAACTGCGTCAATTATAGCCTGAAAATTTGTTCCATTGCCTGAAGCCAAAACCATAATATTTTTCATGGTTCTTTATGGCAACTATTATAATTAAGGTTTATTTTTCAAAACAACTGCTTCATATATAAAGCATGCAACGGACTGTGGCTCAATAATCCAATTTTAAATAAAAAATTAAGTAGTTATAGTATTTTATATTGAAAATATGTTCAATCTCCAAGTTCTTTCAATTCCTTCTTAGAGAACAGTATTTCCTTTAATTCTTTATCAAGCTCAGGGTCATTTCTTCTCAAGAATTCAAGAAGCAATGAAAAATGTTCCTTTTCATCATCCCTGTTGTGCTTAATTACATCTTTCAGTGCAGAATTCTTTGTCGCATTGTATCTTTCATCATAGAACATTATTGCCTGCATTTCCTCTATTAATGATTGCCTGGCCCTTGATAAGTCCAGTGTCTTTTCATCAAGATTTTTTTCTGTTTCATACATCGGCATTTAATTCACCTCTTTCATTCTTGCTACTTCCTTTGCTTCCTTTACATCTTCCTCTGGCGAATCTTCGTATGTTAGCCACCATGCATATCCCTTGTACTTCTTCACCCTTTCAGGTATATCAGATATTGTTGCTGGCGGTGGAATTATAAATGAGCTCTTCATAATTTCATTATCAGGCCAGTTTGCAGGCGTAGCTATTTTATATTTATCAACCAT
>NZ_JBBIRC010000090.1:0-1700 GCF_037442045.1 Ferroplasma sp.
AAGAAAATAACTTTAATAGCAGAGGAATGCCGTAAAATTAAAGAAAATATTTATATAGCAATTTTGATTGATTTTGAAATGAAAGGACAACGCTGGATTGTTGATATATTAACATTTTTATTATTTGGGTTTTTGCTATTTGAATTGATAAAAACGGCTGTTTTAATGCCAACAATCAGTAAGGAACTACATTTGAAATTATATCAGACAGGATTACTGCTTGGTATATTTTCTGGTGGCCCAGGAATAATAATGGGATTTTTTGGTGGAATTATAACAGATAAGATAGGTGCTAGATGGGGAGGCATGTTCCCTTTGATAGCCTTCACAGTGGTTACTATAGGTGTCGGTATATCTACAACTTACTCTGAACTTGCTGCAGCAATAATTATTTTTGGTGTATTCGAATCATTCACAAATACAGTGGTTTATAAATTGACCGGAAACTGGTTTGGAAAACATGAAAGAGGGCTTGGAGCTGGTATAACAAATTCAGCTTCCCCATTCTTCACATTTTTGGCGCCTGCTGTAGCCATTCCACTCCTATTGTTTTTCCACGGGAACTTTCACGATGTCTTTCTCCTGTTTGCTGTGTTTTCACTTCCATTATTAATATTATGGGCAATATTTGTGTATGATAGGCCCGAACAATCAAGATTAATGACAATGGGTGAATTAAGGATAATTTATAAGGATGAAGTTGACTCTGGCCTTGTTACAGAAGATGACTTATCCACTGCTTTGAAACAACACATAGGTTTGGATAAAATAAACAAAAATATAAGAGGTTCCGAATCCGTTAAATTTTTAGAAGCTTTTAAATATATTTTTAAAAGCAAGCAAGCCCTTGGTTTAATAATTGGGATTGGAATAATGAATTTAGTATGGGCAAGTTATGCTGAGGTTCTTCCAACATATTTTTCGGATTATATGCTTTACTCTACTTCTACACTTGGTCTGTATACAACAATAACATATTTTGCTGGATTTCTTGGTGCAGTTATCAGTGGATTATTAACATTGAGATACCATAAATTATTGCTGATGAAAATTGGTGTAGTTTTGAGTCTAGTTGCAACAATTCCCTTAATTTTTGTTTATCCAGGAATATCCTCATCAATATTATTGCCAATAACCGCAATAGGTTTTTTTGCCATATTGCTCTATTTCCCTCCATTTTTCTCCTATACCGCTGAATTTTTTGGAAAGGCAGTTCTTGGCAGAGTACTTGGGTTACAGTTTAGCTTCATAGCAGTGGCACTAGCCTTTGGGCCTACAGTAATGCTTATTATTGCAAGCTCAATAAACTGGAGAATATCCTATTTGTTTGTTACATTGATGTTGATAGTTGCTATAATCCTTACATTCACAATAAAAGAGACAAAGGAATTCAAGGAGGCGAAGAAAAAGCTTGAGGCAGAATAAAATTCAAATATTGCTTATTTTTTAATATTTTGTAATTTAATTTCAAGCACTTTATCGGACTTTGTGAAAAATACATTAATTGCTTTAACTTGAAATAATTCCATATAAATTATACGGGAAAGATTTCGGTGACAGCCCCTATACAGGGCCTACTGGAATAATGTGGTCTGCTGTTACAATGAAGAAATATGATAAAGCAATGCTGTGCATGCACTCAGGCGGATGCAAAGAAGTATGCCCCATGAAAATAGACATACCAAAGGTTATAGAAAAAA
>NZ_JBBIRC010000091.1:0-1671 GCF_037442045.1 Ferroplasma sp.
CAGAATCATTATAATGCTGTTTACAGGGAAGATGAAAGGGATAGCATACCGTTTTGCAAAAAACATAATTTAGCTTATTCGCCGTTTTCCCCAATTGCAGCAGGATTTCTCTCCGGAAAATATAAACGCGGAGCAGATAATAAAACAGTAAGAACTGAATCCTATCCTGTAATGAAGCAGCGATATTTCGCAGATTCCGATTTTAATGTTCTTGAGAAAATGGAAGAAATTGCAAAAAATAAGGGAGTTAAAATCGCACAATTAGCTCTTGCATATGTAATTAATAAAGGATTTATACCGGTAATTGGTGCTACAAAAATGGAATACCTTGACGATGATATACGGGCACTGGATATTAGTTTAAAAGAAGAAGAAATTGAAGAAATAGAATCAAGTTATTTGCCGCATAAAATAATTAAAGGTTCGGCCGGTTATTGAATTCCTTTATTTTTATTAATTGCATCGTTAAAAAGTTCAATTATTTTCTGGTCTACTACAGATGCATCGAACATCTTCATTGCTATTTCACGCCTTAACATTTTTTCTTTATAATAATCAAGTGGATTCCTGTTTTTTATTTCTTTTATCCTTTCAATTTCCTTAATAAAATTTTTTGGCGTTCTTGGAACTGCAACTCCAAAAATGTTATCCTGCCTGACAATATACCTTGGCCCCATTGATGTTCCTGACACTATCAAATAAAGTCCTGATGCAAGGCCTTCTATAGCCGATATTGACAGTGATTCGTTTATAGATGGGACAACCATTACATCACTTTCTGCCAGAATTTTTATCTTATCCTGATTTGATATATAGCCATGGATTACAGTGCTATTGCCTTTATTTTTTTGAACTTCCTTCATATATGGCCCATCGCCAATTATATGCAAATTTATGTTATCCTTACTTTCCAGTGCAGTTAATATATCCATTCCCTTGCTTTTCATCAATCTTCCAAGATATACAACAGAAAATCCATCATTATCAAAACACCCATAATTGCTGAATTTTACATTATTGTATGGAATCTCCCTTATGTACTCTGTATCGCAATTAATCTTTGCATAATACTGTGCCTGATATTTATTCTGGACATGTATAAAGAATTTCATTTTCTTTTTTAACAATTTATGGAATATCAAGGTTGTGAGTATTTTTGAATATGCCTTTGAAAGAAAGCCATACATATCAAGAACTTCGAAAAATGTTCCGTGGTTTCCAAGTATAACTGTTTTGCCCTCCCTCATAAGTTTGTATCCAACATTGCGGAATATTATTGTGGGAGAAATAAAATAATAAATATCAAAATCCTTAATTTTTTCGTATATGCGATTATATGTATATGTTCCAATAAGCCCCATGGAAAGTATATGCGAAATTTTTAATACCGTTCCTTTTGCCATTATATCAAAAGTGAAGGCATTTGGCTCATATTTAAAAGCATATTTATTATGGTTTAACTTATAACCAGAAGGCATGCCGGATCCAAATAATGTAACGTCATAACCTTTACGTACAAACAATTCAGCAATATCTCTCGCATTTGTTTCGCCACCGCCAGCGAATTCAATATTCATAGATCCAATTATAGCCAGTTTCAATTCTCCACTGCTTCATTATTAATATATGATATTTTAAATATTGTGTGGGATGAATAATTTCAAATACATT